>CAYJJB010000006.1:0-25193 GCA_964370405.1 uncultured Eubacteriales bacterium
TATTGATTGTATAGTATATAGCATTATCGCAAGTGATTATTTCGCAAAATGAGCACTTGTCGGTGTGCATTAATGTTTTTGTTTCAATACACAAAATATTTATTACCTGCAGTATAAAAATAAATTAAGTAATAGTTAATAGTGAATAAGTAGTGAAAATCCTGCGGATTTTTTATTATATTTATTTATAAAAGCGCAGGTTACGGTGTAGTGTCACTTCGATTGTAGGATGCTTAAGCATTTTGTTGACAGCCTGACAAAAATAGGTGTATAATTCAGCTACTACACAAAATTCTTGTTATCCTGTGGTGATGTTAACTTATGGATAACGGGGATATTATTTTTATAATGGGGAAATGAAAATTATGGAAATCACATTAAAACAATGGGAATTAAATGATAAAGAAAGTTTAATAAGATTATGTAACTCGGTAAATAGGCAATTTCTTTCAAACAGATTACCTAACCCATATACGCAAGACAGTGCAGACTGGTGGTTGAATATGGTGCTTAATAGCGAAGGTAAGGAAGGACTTTTTCGTGCAATCGTTATAGACGGAGAGATAGTTGGGAATATTTCTGTCGAGAAAAAAACAGATGTATATGAAAAAGATTGTGAAATTGGATATATGCTACTTGATGAATATAGCGGTAAAGGGATTATGACAGAAGCTGTTAAACAGATATGTGAGTTAGCTTTTGCATTATTAGATGTTATCCGCATAAGTGGACTTATTTACGAACCTAATATTGCATCATCTAAAATTTTAGAAAAAAATAATTTTACATTAGAGGGTGTGCTAAAAAATGCTGTCCTTAAAAATAACAATATCTATAACTTGAAGATTTATGGAAAGCTAAAAGTGTAACCATTTATAAGTTTTAAAAACAAACAAATGCGAAGCATTTCGCTCCACTTTTCACTCTTCTCTCTTCACTTGAACGCATAAAATGTGTTCACTACTCTCAACTAATTAAAGTTTGACCCCATAGAAAAATAGTGCTATAATGAAATTTAAAGTTTTAAATAAAATTATAGGGGGAAATGTAGCGTGCAGTTTTTAAATGTAGAAAAAATAACTAAAAGCACTCCAACACCCGAAGGCGCAGACACACCCAGTTCAAGAGATATAATTTCGAGAACGGTGAGTGTTGCGTGGCCTTCGGTGTTGGAGTCTTTTTTAATGAGCCTTACAGGCTTTGTCGACACCATAATGGTGGGTTCTTTAGGCGTTGCGGCAATCGCCGCTGTCGGAATTACAACTCAGCCAAAATTCATTGCACTTTGCGTTTTTATAGCAATAAGTGTCGCCACTTCCTCGGTTGTTGCAAGAAGACGTGGTGAAGAAAATAGAGAGAGCGCCAATAAAATTCTTAAAATGGTGATACTTGCCGCCGTGGTGCTTACCGCAGTCATTTCCACCACCTTTATTTTAGGCGCAGACTTTATCATCTCCATATCGGGCTCTGCCACCGACACGCACGGTCCTGCGGTGGAATATTTTAACATTTTAATGCTAGGCCTTGGATTTAACGCTATAACTCTTGTTATAAATGCCGCTCAAAGAGGTGTGGGCAACACAAAAATTGCAATGCGCACAAATCTTGTATCAAATGCAGTAAATGTTTTCTTTAACTACGCTTTAATCGGCGGTAATTTTGGTTTTCCTGAGCTTGGAATTAGAGGCGCCGCTATAGCTACAGTAATTGGCGGCGCAGTTGGATGTTTAATGAGCATAGGCTCTGTACTAAAAAAAGATTCTTACCTAAATCTATTTTACTCAAGAGGGTTATTTGGAACTCGTCAAGACATAAAATCTATGCTAAACGTTGGTTCTAGTGCCTTTGTTGAGCAGTTGTTTTTAAGAATTGGATTTTTCTTATTTCAAATTGCCGTTGCAAGTTTAGGCACTACTCAGCTTGCTGCTCATCAAATTGGTATGAACTTTATGGCTATATCATTCTCTTTTGCAGACGGTTTATCCGTTGCATCTGTCGCACTTGTTGGGCGAAGCCTTGGCGAAAAACGACTGGACAAAGCAAAACTGTATAGCTCTGCCTGCCAAAAAATAGGTGTAATTTGTGCATTCTTTGTGTCGATTGTATTCTTTTTCTTCGGCCGACAACTCTTCTCAATGTTCTCGAGCGAGCCTGTAATCTTAGACTATGGCAACATGATAATGATGGTACTTTGCTTTGTAATTTATCTGCAAATAGAGCAGGTGACTATTATGGGCTGTTTAAGGGGTGCCGGAGATACGAAGTACACCGCATTTGTTTCACTAATCAGTGTATCCATAATACGCCCTGGCGCAAGCTGGCTTTTGTGTTATCCACTTGGACTTGGACTTTTAGGCATATGGCTAGGCCTTTGCTGTGACCAACTTTTAAGATTTATACTCGGCTTTATTAGATTTAAAAAAGGCAGTTGGTTAAAAATTAAACTTTAATTAAATTAACAATCTGTTAACATTTTACTTTTATTTCCACTATATTTCTAGGTTTTAGTGTGTTATAATTAATCTGAACTCATTTACATAATATTTTATAAACAGAATTGGAGAGATGTTTTAACAATGCACTCAAAAAACCTGTCTTCTAAAAAACACAAAAGAGCAGAAAGACTGGAAGTATCACATGAAAACTTCTATGAGTCTATAAAAGATTTAATAAACGATCCACATGTAATAGCAATGAAAGACATTCCTCAACACACAAAAGAGGTTTCAAGATATGAGCACAGTCTTTATGTTGCATATATAGCACATAAAATTTGTCTTAAATTTAATTTAGATGCAAAAACAGCCGCAAGAGGCGGACTTTTACACGATTTTGAAATGCATGACAAAGTGCGAAAAAGCACAGGTGCAGTAAAAATGTTTTTCCTACATCCAAAAGTGGCGGTAAAACATTCATCAAAGCTTTATGATTTAAATGAGATTGAAAAAGACATTATCAAAAAGCACATGTGGCCCATGACTCCACTGCTAATTCCAAAATACAAGGAGTCATTTGTAGTAAATCTTGCAGACAAGTACTGTGCCCTCTTTGAGCTTTTAGGAAGACACAAAAATTCAAAAGTAAAAAACATTGCGGTTATCGCATAAAAACGAGGCTGTGACACGGTTAAAAGTGTCACAGCCTTCAGCGTGTCAAGAAATTTATACTTTTTTGCACACGCTGTCGGACTGTTCAAAAACCTGCAAGACAAGGAACAAGTGCTTGCAAATGAGCGAGCAATACAAGGGTATGTGAAGGAAATTTGCAAGTGCTTGTGACGCAGGAAGTAAAAAATCTGCCGATGGCAGACTTTTTGCGTTTGCGGGTTTTAGGGCAGTCTGAGGCTGTGGCACGGTTAAAAGTGTCACAGCCTTACAAGCTTTTTAATTGATAAAAATATTATATAGCACAAATAAGAAACACCCATTCCAAAAATTAAATATATAATTTGGTTGTCAAACTGAGGTGTTAGCTCTTTTGCAAGCATGACGGATAGAATAGCAAAGGGTATTTGATATAAAAAATTTAGAAGAAATCCTTTTTTAAATTTTGTGACGCTCGCAACCTTTAGCACACTGAGTCCAGCGTTGAAAATTGTGCTGAAAAATATTATCGCAATGTAACTATTAATTCCAAAAGTACTCATTAAAAGTAAAATAAGCATTACCCTAAGAGAAGAGTCCATTATATTATATTTCATAGAATTTAACTGCTCATCAAGTCCTTTTAAAAGACAGTCTACTACTATGTCAAGATACATAAGCGGAATTAAAGGTGCAAGCATTTTTATATACACCCCCACCTCTGCGTTTTTGTAAAATGCAAGTCCTAAGCTGTCAGAAAACATGTAAAACACTGCCGCTGTTATTACACCGAATGAAAGCGAGGTGGAAATCGCCTTTAAACTAATATGGGCCACGGCATTTTTGTGCCCTGTTTCACGCTCTTTAGTTATTTTAGGTATCAGCAAAGTCGCAAAAGAGCCTAAGAAAAATGACGGAAAATACAGTATGGGCACCGCCATGCCTTGAAGCAGTCCGTACTGCGTCATTGCAGTGTCGTAACTATACCCTGCCCTTTGAAGCTGATGTGGAATTAAGACGTTTTCACCAGTGTTTATCAAACTTCTCGCTGCTGAACTAAATGTGCAAGGCAGTGCAATATGCACCATACCATTTAAAACATTTTTATTTTTAACCTTGTCTTTTGGTGTATTCTTTCTAAAACTTAGCCTACAAAAAATAAAGTCTATTATAAACGAGGTTGCCTCCCCCACCGTCGAGGCTATCATGACAAGCATACAGGCAAACTCTATTCCTGTAATTGGAAAGAGAGAAAATAATATAAATGTGCCACCTATAGACACGGCTTGTTCTACCGTGTCGGCAAGTGCACAGCTCACACTTTCATCCACTGCAAGAAAATAGCCTTTCATGCAGGTGCAAAGCGACATAAACGGAAGTCCTAAACCTAAAATTTGCAGACAAGGCGCTGCTGCAACGTTGCCTAAAAAAACTCTTGCCGCAAAGTTTGAAAAAAATAAAAAGAAAAACGAAACAAGAAAGCTAAGGCTTAGACAAAACAGAAGGCACCTGTTTACTATAGAGCGTATTTCGTTTCGTCTGCCCGACACTATGGCGCTTGATACTAGTCTTGTGACTGCAAGGCTTATGCCAGAGGTGCACAGGGTTACTGCAAGCATGAATATCGAAAATATAAGCTGAAAAAGCCCTACGCCCCCAGCGCCAATTTCGCCTGATATATAAGAGCGGTAAAATATATGCACTGTACGCATTAAAAAAGAAATTGCCGTAAGGCTTAGCCCCTGCATAAAAAATTGTTGTTTTGTCATTAATTTATTTTGCACCCTTTCAAAGTATTGTAATAAAAAGATAAATGTTATATAATTGATTTATTAAATTTAAAGGAGCTTTTACTGTGGAAAATCAAACATGGACAGAAGTCAAAATTGAAATAAATGCAAAAGATGTCGATATTGCAGGTGACATTGCACAAATGCTTGTTCCCTATGGAATTTATATTGAAGATTACAGCAATTTAGAAGCAGAAGCCTTAGAAATTGCACATATAGACTTAATTGACGAAGAACTTTTAAGTAAAAACAGGGATTTAGCTTATATCCACGTCTACTTAGCACCTCAAGAAAACCCAGCGGAAGCTGTTGCATTTTTGACAGAACGATATAACAGTGAAAAAATTTCACACAATATAGATCTATCCTCTTGTGCACAAGAAGACTGGATAAACAATTGGAAAAAATATTTCAAACCAATGCCTGTGGGAGAAAAACTTTTAATTCGCCCTATTTGGGAAGACGAGTTTGATGACATGGGAAGAAAAGTGCTAAATTTAGAGCCAGGGCTTGCCTTTGGAACAGGTACTCACGAAACCACCAGACTGTGCATGGAGATGCTTGAAAACTATGTAAAAGATGGCGACTGCATACTTGACATGGGCTGTGGAAGCGGAATTTTAAGCATAGCAGGTTTAATTTTGGGCGCAAAAAAAGCCGTGGGAGTTGACATTGACCCACTGGCTGTAAAAACCGCCATAGAAAATGCAGATATGAATAATGTGTCGGACAAATTTAATGGAATTTGCGGAAACTTATCCGATAAAGTAGATGGCAAATTTGACGTTTTAGTCGCAAACATAGTAGCCGACGTGATAATAATGTTTTCAAAAGACGTGGATAAATTCATGCATGATAATTCGGTATATATAATAAGCGGAATTATAGCAGAGCGTGAAGAAGACGTACTGTCGGCAATAAAAGATAAATTCACCATAAAAGAAAGAAGAGAAGAAAACGGCTGGGTAGCGTTTTGCCTGAAGCTTAGATAGAATTTGTGGAAACCATGCGGGACGGAATCGAATCCGTCCCCTACAACCGTGACTCAAAATTGTAAACCCTCGTAAATATAATTAAAAATGCGAAGCATTTCACCACAACTCTTAACTCTTCACTCTTCACTAATAAAAAAAACCGCCCGAAGGCGGTTTTTTTTAGTTAAGTATCGCAAGTTCTGTTTCTTTATCGAACATATGCATTTTATCCATTTTAAATGCCACTGTAATTGTGTCGCCTGATTTTGCAGTTGATGTTGGTGAAACACGTGCTGTTACAGGGTTTCCTTCACAGTTTAAATATAGATACGTTTCTGCACCCATAAGCTCTGTTACTTCAACTTCTGCTGTGGTTTTTGCACGACTCCATTTCTCCACAATATCCGCCTCATCATGAACATCTTCTGGTCGAATACCAAAGACTACTTCTTTTCCGACGTATGCTGAAATGTCAACCGTTGCTCCGTTTAACTTTTCTTTTGGAATTTCAACAGTAGTTGCACCGAAAGTAAGTGAATATGTATCTCCCGCTTTATTTAGCACTGCATCTATAAAGTTCATTTGAGGTGAACCCATAAAACCTGCAACAAACTCATTTACTGGAAAATCATATAAATTTTGTGGTGTATCAACTTGTTGAATAAATCCGTCTTTCATAACAACAATTCTATCACCCATGGTCATAGCCTCTGTTTGGTCATGAGTAACATAGATAAATGTGGTACCAAGTCTTTTATGAAGTTTTGAAATTTCTGTCCTCATTTGTGCACGAAGTTTTGCATCTAAGTTTGATAGTGGCTCATCAAGTAAGAAAACTTTAGGGTCACGAACAATTGCACGCCCTAGCGCAACACGCTGACGTTGACCGCCAGATAGCGCTTTGGGTTTTCTGGCAAGTAAATGTGTAATATCAAGAATTCTTGCCGCTTCTTCAACTTTTTGTTTAATTTGATCTTTAGGTACTTTTCTAAGCTTTAAGCCGAAAGCCATATTGTCATACACAGTCATATGTGGGTATAGTGCATAACTTTGGAAAACCATTGCGATATCTCTGTCTTTTGGCAGTATATCATTTGATAGTGTTTCTCCAATGAAAAGATCTCCTTTACTGATTTCTTCAAGACCTGCTATCATTCTAAGAGTTGTAGATTTGCCGCAGCCAGATGGCCCTACAAGAATAATAAATTCTTTATCCTCAATATCCAAGCAAAAATCAGTTACTGCTGTTACGCCTCCATCATAAATCTTATAAATGTTTTTAAGTTGAACATTTGCCATAATTTTTCCTCCTTTTAATGGGAGTTTCTCCCCGTTTAATTAATTAAAGATATTATACCAAATAACTTTATAGGTAACTATACCTTTTTTAGACAAATATTCATATTCATTTTTAGACAAATACATATAGTATAGAATTTGTATTGTATTTTTTAATTTTCATTGTGCAAATTAACATAATTATTTAACAAAATATTAATTGTATGTCATCTTCTGTCAAAAGTTTACATTCACCAAGCTTAAGTTCTGCCGAAAGTTCTAGTCCACCTATTTTAAGTCTTTCAAGCTTTTTAACGTCTTTTTGTCTTTGATAAAACATTCTCTTAATTTGGTGAAACTTGCCCTCACACACAAGCACTCTCGCAGAAAGTTCTGAGTCTTGCTTGTCCCTCCAAAGTTTTGCAGGCAAAAATCCACCTATACCTTCTTTAAACGCTTTAATGTCCTCATCGTTTATAGCTGTGTCAAGTTCTGCTTTATATAGCTTGTACACTTTATATTTTGGAGATAGCATCTTATGCGCAAAATCACCGTCGTTTGTCAGTATTAAAAGACCTGTCGTATCTTTGTCAAGCCTACCTGCGGGGAATAGGCCTTTTCTGAAATAGTCAGCAGGGATAATGTCTAAAACTGTTTTATCAGCTCTATCTTTTGTTGCAGACAGCACCCCTGCCGGCTTATTCATCATAATATATGTATATTTACTGTAACTTACCCTTATATCATTGCAGATAATTTCATCAGTTGTTTTTACTTTAACATCAATTTTTCTTACTACAACACCATTTACACTTACCTTGCCTCTTCTTATAAGAGTACCGACCTCTTTTCTGCTTCCAATGTTTTGATCGGCTAAAAATTTATCAATCCTTATTGTTCCTTGCACTTATAAACCTTCCTTTTTATTAATCTGTAGGATAATCTGTTACAATTTCACCTGCAACATCCTGTGTGTTTTCAGTTTCAGCCTGTGAAGATGCTTGGCTTTCAACTGCGCCTTCCTGTGTGTCATCAGTTGTTTGACCATATCTTGCACTGTCTATAGCAAATCCATGCATAAATCCATCAACCTCCGCACACGATATGTCACCACCTATAATGACACCTTGATAAACAAGCAGTGTAAGGTGAACCTCACGTGTTTCACTTGGATAATTTTCTATCACATAGACATACTGGGTGCAAATTTGGCCTGCATAAGGTTTTAAATCAAAACCCTGTGCCATTTGCATTGCATTGTATGCAGTATAAACCTCGCTAAATGTTGCGGGTATAGTAACCTCTCTTGAGTCCACAGCTTCTTGTGAAACCACCCAGTCAAACGAGCTTATAAATTCTATTCTCTGCGAGTTTGTTTCGCCCTCAAATGACTCTGGCTCTTCGGTTACTTTTGGTAGTAGCAGCACACCAAAAACTGCCAGTGCAACTATTACCAATACTGCAATTATTCTTTTCTTGTTTGCTTTTACGGAAAATACCATTTTATCTCCTCCTTGTATCATATAAATATGAAACAAGGGGCACACTTATGACAGCAAATCCACATTAATTATTTTTACTTTGCTATTTTTATTTTCAAGTGCAGTAAGATATATATCTGAAAATTCTTTTTGAACAACTTTCATATTGTCATAAAGTGCAAAAACGCAGCTTTGCCCGTGAAGGCTTATTTTATTAAACGAATACCTAATTCCACTGCCTAAAAATTTGACAAATGCTTCTTTAAAGCTCCATGCATTTGCAAAGTAGCGCTCTTTGCTTGCCACTTTTTCATACTCCGCCTGCTCTTCTATGGTTAAAACTTTTTTTACTGTTTTAATATTTACCGACCTAAAACACTGGCAGTCTATTCCCACAGGGCTATCCCCTGTTACGCATGCAACCATGCCTTTTGTATGACTTAAATTAAATTGTCTACTAATTTCTTCAAAATATGGCTTTCCATGGACTGAATACTTTCTTTCATAATTTAATATGTCTTGCCCCGTTTCTAGGAGCAAGACATGTCTTAAAAGAGCGTTTGCCCTATTTTTTAAATATTTTGCCTCTAAGGCTTTATTTTCAAAATCTTTTTCACACTCAGTATAATATATATTCATTAAACTTTTCTCACAGAAATATTTTTTGATGAGAGATACTCTTTAAGCTCTTTAATTTCTATCTCTTTAAAATGAAATAAAGATGCCGCAAGCACTGCATCTGCGTGACCTTTTGTAAAGGCATCATAAAAATGCTCCAGTTTTCCAGCCCCACCTGATGCTATTACAGGAATATTTACCGCTTCCGATATAGTCTTTGTAAGCTCTAAATCATATCCATTTTTAACACCATCGCAGTCCATACTGGTAAGCAGTATTTCACCAGCCCCAAGTTTTTCTACCTTTTGCGCCCACTCTAGTGCATCTATACCTGTGTCAACTCTTCCACCATTTAAATAAAGTGTCCAGCTTCCATCACTAGTCCTTTTAGCATCCATTGCAACCACAACACACTGACTTCCAAACTTATACGATGCTTCTTCTATAATTTTAGGGTTTTTAAGAGCCGAAGAATTTACAGACACCTTGTCGGCCCCTGCCCTTAACATTTGAGAAAAGTCGTCTACTGTACGTATTCCGCCGCCTACTGTAAAGGGAATAAAAATACTCTCTGCCACACGTCTAACTGTGTCTATCATAATATTTCTAGCATCTGACGACGCTGTGATGTCTAAAAGTACAAGTTCATCAGCGCACTGCCTATCATACTCAATTGCCGCTTCAACAGGGTCGCCTGCATCTCGAAGTCCCACAAAATTCGTACCCTTTACTACTCTGCCATCTTTTAAGTCAAGGCAGGGTATAATTCTTTTTGTATACATATTTTACCCTCCTATATATGCTATAAATTTCTTTAACATATTAAGCCCCTCTTCACCACTTTTTTCTGGGTGAAACTGGCAGGCAAACACATTATCCTTTTGCACTGCGGCATCTATTTTTATTCCATAGTGGGCAGTAGCCGTAACTATGTCTTCCTTAGCTTTTAAATAATATGAATGTACAAAGTAAAAATACGGATTATCACATGCATTTGGAAATAAAACTGAATTTCTAGTTATTTCAAGTGAATTCCACCCCATATGTGGAATTTTTAAAGGCTTGCCGTCCTCACCAATATTTTGAGGAATTTTAAGTATATTACCTTTTAATATACCAAGACCTTTAACACCAGGTGACTCTTCGCTGTCTTCAAACAAAGCTTGAAGCCCTACACAAATTCCTAAAAATGGTTTGCCAGATTTAATAAATTCTTTAATAGGCTCTTCAAATCCTCTTTGTCTTAGATTATCCATTGCATCTCCAAAAGATCCAACCCCTGGCATTATAGCAGCGTCTGCCGTTTTCAAAAGATTCGGGTCTGATGTCAACATAACAGGAAAATTAAGCTTTTTAAAAGCGTTTAACACACTTTGGACATTGCCTGCGCCATAATCAATAATTACTGTCATAAATCCCTCACCTCAATCATTTTCCCAGTTCATCGCTCTTTTTACAGCCTTGTGCCAACGATTTATATCTTTTTCCACCTTTTGTTCATCGTAATTTGGTTTGTAAACCTTATCGGCTTGCCATACTTTTTTAAGATGCTCAGTGTCATCCCAAAACCCAACAGTAAGTCCTGCCATCATTGCAGAGCCCATCGCTGTGTTTTCAAGACAAACAGGCTTTAGCACATTTGCATTTAATATATCAGCTTGATACTGCATTAAAAATTTACTTCTGCTAGCTCCGCCGTCTACCCTAAGTTCTTTCATTTTTACGCCACTTTCTTGCTCCATGGTTTTAAAAAGATCATAACTTTCAAGTGCTATACTCTCAAGCACTGCCCTTGCTACATGCGCCCTTTTTGCACCTCTTGTAATGCCTAAAAGTGTGCCTCTTGCATACATATCCCAATACGGAGCACCAAGACCTGTGAAAGCAGGAACAAAACTAAGCCCTGCACTGTCATCAACAGATTCAGCAAGCAAGTCCGCTTCTTGAGGTGTTTTTATAAGCTCCATTTCATCTCTTAGCCATTTAATTGCAGACCCTGCATTAAACGCACTGCCCTCAAGTGCATAGCAAACTTTTCCGCCAATTTTCCAAGCTATTGTCGTAAGAAGTCCATTTTTTGATAACACTGGCGTATCCCCTGTATTCATCAGTATAAAGCAGCCCGTACCATAGGTATTTTTAACCATACCTTTTTCAAAACAGCACTGACCAAAAAGTGCTGCATGTTGATCTCCTGCAACTCCCGCTATAGGAAGTTTTACGCCAACTACAGATTTCGCACACTCGCCAACTACTTCACCCGATTCCACAACTTTTGCAAGTGCATCTTTTGGAATAGTAAGCTCCTCTATCATTTTCTCGTCCCATTTTAAATTATGTATATCAAAAAGCATAGTTCTTGAAGCATTTGACACATCTGTCACAAAAGACTTGCCCTCTGTAAGTGAAAAAATTAGCCACGTGTCAACAGTTCCAAGGCGCAGTCTACCTTCACTTGCAAGCTCTTTTGCCCTTGGCACATTGTCCATTATCCATTTCATTTTAGTGCCCGAAAAATATGGGTCTATTATAAGCCCTGTAGTGTTTCTTATGTATTCTTCAAGACCCTTATTTTTAAGCCTTTCACACTCAGGTGCCGTTCTTCTGCACTGCCAAACTATCGCATTATAAATTGGAAGCCCTGTTTTACTGTCCCATGCCACTGTTGTTTCTCTTTGATTTGTTATACTTATTGCCGCTATTTGCTCAGGGTTTGCACCTGATATAAGTAAAGCCTGTTGCATTGCTTGAATTTGTGTTTGAAGTATTTCAACCGCATCATGTTCAACATAACCTGGCTTTGGGTATATTTGAGTAAACTCTTTTTGCGCCATTGCGACTATGTTGCCCTCTTTATCAAATAATATCGCCCTAGAGCTTGTAGTCCCTTGATCTAGTGATAAAATATATTTTTTATCCACCTAAAGTCCCCCTTTAAAAATTTGTACTGATTAATGAACTATATTGTACCATTTTTAAGCATGTAAATCAATTATTGTTTGTGAATTAATTTTGACAAACTCTTTTTTCTGGTATATAGTATAAGAGATTAATTTATTTGAAAGGAAATAAATACGTGAATAAAATTTTATCTTCAATACTTCTTACCATACTTTTATTAAGCTTTGTTTCTTGTAGTACAACTCAAGATAGCGATATAAATGATATAAATACTACTGACGACATAAAAGAAAGTGCGATTGACCCTTCAAAAACCGAGAGCATTACTATTTCTTCATTTGTTCTTGATTTAATAGGAGCAGATCCTGTTTCTGGTGCAGAGGCCTATAGTGTTAACTCTATCATAAAAAACGAAGACAGTTCCGTGACTTATTATCTCACCCCAGCAGAAAAAACTGAGATATTGGCACAGATGAGAAGCAGCTTAAACTCACATTTAGATTCATTTATAAACTCTACCGACCATCCGTTTGTAAAAGATATCAGCATAAATGCAGACTATAACACAGTTACAATTACAAGCACTCAAACAGAATTTTTAGAAGCACGTGACAGCGTTATAGCACCGTCAATTTATATACCAGTAATAACTTATGTTGCTTTCTCGCAAGCTGAATATAAAGAGCTTAGTGATTTTGTGCTAAATTTTACGGTCATAAATGAAACTGATGGCTCTGTACTAGGTAGTTTTAGCTATCCGTCTGAAGAAACCCTTGATGATAATTCATCCTCACAAGAGGAAAGTCAAAGCGATGATGAAAACGCATCTAATGAATCAAGTGAGAGCGAGGGCGAAAAAGAACTCCCCGGTGTTAACCGAGGAGATGACATACCTTAAATTTCGTTTACTGCATTAATAAATTTTAAAAATGCTGCTCTACCCTCTTTTGTGCATTTAAATACACCTGCATGGGTTAGAACTTTTTCAAAAACAAGACCTATTTCAAATTTTAAAATACTGTCCACATTTTCAGTATTTATATCTTTATACTTCTCCTTTATCATATTAGCCCAAGTGGCGTGTAGTGATAAGGGAGAATTTATTTTTATTTCTTCCTTATTTATCAATATATCAGAAAGCTCTTTCATTTCATTTTTAAGCCTTGACGGAAGTACCGCAAGCCCCATTACCTCAATAAGACCTATGTTTTCTTTTTTGATATGGTGAAGTTCACCGTGTGGATGATACACACCCAGTGGATGCTCTTTTGTTGTTATATTATTTCTAAGTACTAAATCAAGTCTATAAAGCTCACCACTTTTACAAGCTATTGGCGTTATTGTATTGTGCGCTTCACCGTCTGTATGACTAAAAACAAATGCACTTTCGTCGCTATAATTTCTCCATACTTTAAGAATTTTTTCTGAAAGATCTATCAATTCGCTTCTATCTTTTGCTTCCAGTCTAATTGTAGACATGGGCCATTTTACTATTGAAGCACTTACATCATCAAAACCTTTAAAGTCTAAAGAGATTTCACTTTCTGCTTTCATCATAGCAAATGTATATTTTCCACCTTGGAAGTGGTCGTGACTTAAAATAGATCCACCAACTATTGGCAGGTCTGCATTAGAGCCTACAAAATAATGCGGATAAGCATGCACAAAGTCAAGAAGCTTTACAAAGCTGCTTCTATCTATTTTCATTGGTTCATGTTCACCTTTAAAGACTATACAGTGCTCATTATAATATACATATGGCGAGTACTGGAAAAACCAATTTTCATTATTAATAGTAACTGGAATTAATCTTAAATTCTGCCTTGCAGGATGATTTGCACGCCCCTTATAACCCTCATTTTCTTTACACAGCATACATTTTGGATACGCACTTTGCTTAAGTAGTTTTTGCGCTGCTATTTCTTTAGGGTCTTTTTCAGGTTTTGATAGATTTATTGTTATGTCCATCTCACCAAACTCTGTGTCCGCTTTCCACTTTTCATCTTTTTCTACCCTGTATGTTCTTATATAGTCTGTATCACAGCTAAGCTTATAAAAATATTCTGTTGCGCTCTCTGGTGATTTTTTATAAAGAGCTGAGAATTTCTCTCGAACGCTTGAAGGCATTGGGGTAAGCGCACCCATAATTTTGGTATCAAGCAAATCTTTACTAGTAACGCTATCATCAATAAGCTTTGTAGAAACAGCAAAGTCCAAAATATTTTCAAGTATTTCTTCTAAAGATTTTTCTTCCTTTTCTGTCACTTCTTCATATTCGTCCAAATTTAGAATATCTAAAAGCATATTTCTTACATAAATTTTGTCGTCTTCTTTTATAAGACCTTTTTCAAGTGCATAATTAATAAGTGGATTTAACATAAATCTCTCCTTTTTATTTTCCTTATCCATTGTTTTACTATATAAATTTAACTATCCTTATGCTATCAAAAATTTTTATCCATGTCAATTATTTATTAAATTCTTCTTTAAGTTTTGAAAGCGCTCTTTTTTCAATTCTTGATACATAACTTCGTGAGATACCCATTTCTTTTGCAACTTCTCTTTGTGTAAGTGGATATGCCGTACCTATACCGTATCTCATTTGAATAATTTTTCTCTCTCGCACCGTAAGTCGCTTTAAAATATAGATGTGAAGACTTGTGCATTTCATTTTCATGTCTATACTATCTATTATGCTCTCATCATTACTCATAGTGTCAATAAGAGTTAGTGCATTTCCGTCTTTATCAGTATCAATAGGTTCATTCATTGAAATATCTTGTGCTGTCTTTTTTTGTCCTCTAAAATACATAAGAACTTCGTTTTCTACACATTTTGATGCATAGCTTGAAAGTCTTATTCCTTTATCAGGTTTAAAACTATCCACGGCTTTTATAAGTCCTATAGTTCCTATTGAAATTAAATCTTCCTGATCATTTGTTGTGGAGTAATATTTTTTTATCACATGTGCCACAAGTCTTAAATTGTGTTCAATTAGCTTTTGTCTTGCCTTTTTATCGCCTTCTTTCATAAGCTTTATATATTTCTTTTCATCGGCACTTGAGAGCGCTTTCGGAAAAGAACCAGCACCACTTACATGCAGTATAAACATAATAAAAGACGATAAATAGTTAATTAACTGCAAAAACATAAATTCTACCTCCAAAAAACTTGATAGGTAAAATTTATGTTTTATTTAATAAAAATATGCAAGTCCGACCATATCACTGATGCGGAAATTTTAACTTAATTTTCAAACCTTTATTCTCAACTATTAATTATTATTCGTGCCTTAGAGCATCAATTGGATTTAAGTTTGATGCTTTTACAGATGGTATAAGACCAAAAATTAAACCTATTGCCATAGAGAAAAGCACTGCAATTAAAACGGTTATTAAATTTATTGAAACAGGAGCCGAGGTAAGACTTGAAATTATTTGTGACATTGCAACTCCACCAGCTACTCCCAAAAGACCACCAAGACTTGTAAGCACTGCCGCCTCTGTTAAAAACTGGGCTAAAATTCTCTTTTTTGGTGCGCCAATTGCTTTTTTAAGTCCTATTTCTCTGGTTCTTTCAGTAACAGATACAAGCATGATATTCATAACACCTATACCACCTACCAAAAGCGAAATACTAGCTATCCAAATAAGTTGTTGGTTTGCTGCCATACTTAAGGCTTGAAGCTCTCTTGCTCTTTGCAAGATATCTTCCGCACGATACTTTATGTCCTGCGTATTTGTAACTGATTCATTTAATATCTCCTCAACCGATTGTCCTGCAACAGACATATTCTCGGTTGAAGTTGCCTTTACAATAACACTTTGCGGCTCATCAAAAATATAAATTACTGGCCATGATGAATTTGGCACCATCATTTTTCCTGTTTGCTGTGAAAAGAACGTGTAATAATCTTCAACGCTGTTTATAACAGGTTCAAATTCTGTAGCTTCTTTCACAACTCCTACAACCGTAAAAGGAACTCCTAATATTTCTATTACCTCTCCTACAGGTGATGTGTCGCCTGCAAGGCCATCTGCCATAACATCATCAATAACAATTACATTTCTAAAGTTTTTGAAGTCGTCCTCTATAAAAAGCCTACCTTCTTCTAAAACGTAATCTGCTGTACCAAGATAATTTTCATCAACACCCAAAAGGTTTGCACCATTTATCATTTCATTGTTATAAAAAAGACCGTCATACATATTTCTATATGTAAAAAGTGCCGCAGATTCAACTTCATTTAAATCATTAATACGTGCTAAAGTATCTTCACTTACCGCTGAAATGCCTTCAGGAATGCCATTATATGTAGCATCATACGTCCAATCACCTTGATACAGTTGTATCTCTACCAAGTTTGTTCCTGCACCTATGAGGTTTTTTTGAATTTGTTCATTGGTACCTTGTATAGTCGACACTATAGATATGATTGACGCTATACCAATAATAATGCCAAGCATAGTAAGGAAAGAACGCATTTTATGCGACCATATACCTTGAAGCGATAATCTTAAATTTTCTCTCACCAGTACATACCTCCTTCCGATTCAACTGCCGTCGCACCTTCAACAGCGCTCGGTCCATATGGGAAAGTAATTTTATCAGACCTTGACAATCCATTTAAAATTTCCACATATGAATTATTATATATAGATTTTCCTGTCAGTATATATTGTTTAACAATTTTATTATTCTCATCAGCTTTAAGTACATACGAACCGTCTGCATCTTCTCTTACATATGCCCTATCAAGGTACATTGCGCCGTCATCATATGAAGTTTGACCACCAAAGAATACGTCAAGTCCCATACCATTTTCAAGCCCTTGTGCATCTTCTACATAAGCTGTAAATCCATATTGTGAATTATTTGGTGAGCTACTATAATAATAGTTTTGCCCACTCTCAGGGAAAATTGATATATCAATAATTTTTGCAAAATAGCTCATGCCTTCCCAAGTCATTACAGAAACTTCATCGCCTACTTTTACAGTTCCAAGAAGTGATTCGCTAAGTGTTGAATTGATATAAACCCCTTCTCCACCTGATATTATCATAAATGGTGCTGATTCTTGCGCTGCTTCTTCAGTGCTGATAAGCTTTGTCACTGTACCGTCAATTATCGCTTTTACAGTTGCTGAGTCCAGTGCAAGATTTGCCTTTTGTCTTGCAAGCTCATTTTGTTTGCTTTCAAGCTCCAAATCTGCTATTTCTTGTCTTACCACCTTAATTTCCGCATCAAGCTCTGCTCTTGAATAGTAGTAATACGGATCTGTTGGAGCAGGTGCTGGCTCAGGCTCTGGCTCAGGTTCTGGTGGAGTATATCTATCATAGGTGTCAAAACCCATTTCAAACTGATTGTCTATAAATGACCACGCATAAATCAGCGGTGCATTTTCGTTGTCGCCCTCACGTATTTCAAACACTGCTGAAAAAGAATCGTAATATTCTATCGGTGTCGCAGTTGGTGTAGGTGGGTCTGTTGGGTCTGTTGGATCTGTTGGGTCTGTCGGATCTGTTGGGTCCGTTGGGTCTGTTGGGTCTGTTGGATCCGTTGGGTCTGTTGGGTCTGTTGGATCTGTTGGGTCTGTTGGGTCAACAGGCTCACTAGGTTCTGGCGCTGTTGTTGGTTTTGGAAGCTGACCTAACATTTTTTTAAGAAAATTATCTGTCATTCTTGCGTCCATAGTACAAACATATCTATATGGATTTTCGCTTGAACCATCACCCGTATAAGGTACTGCGTTTTCATCAAGCACTGTATTAAGTACCGCCTGCGGCTGAGGAGTTGGAGCAGGAGTTGGAATTACAGGCTCTACATAAGGAGTAGCATTTAATAATTTATTTAATAATGCCTTAGCATCTGTCAGCGCTAAATTTGTCTTTTCTATTTCAAGCGCCGCTTTTTCTGCATCAATTTGAAGCTTTGTGCTATCATATTTTAAGAGCACATCGCCAGCTTTTACTGCATCTCCCTCTTTCACAAGAATTTCATTTATCATACTATCTTGATGCTCATAAACTTCTTGAGAGAAATTATCCATAGCTGTTCCGCTAGAGCTTATGCTGCCACCCCATAAACTTGTGGTTAAATATTCTACCAGCATTACATTTGCCTGTGTGTTTTGCAGTGTATGGTTTTGATAGATAAATATTCCGCCAACTATTGCAGCTAAGCCGACTAAAGTGCTTATTAGGGTAATTATTATTTTCTTTTTATTCATCTAAAAGCACCTCCTCTTCTGAAAGTACTTCATTTTCATTTTGCCCAGCTTCACTTATTTTGTCTGCTGTTTCACTTACAAACCTACCATCACGTATTTTCAAAAGGCGCTTTGCCCTTAGACCTACTTCAAGTTCATGTGTAATCATAATTACGGTAACTCCGTCATCATTAAGCTTTGCAAAAAGCTCCATAACTTGATTTCCCGCAGCTGTATCCAGCGCACCTGTAGGCTCATCTGCAAGTAAAACTTTAGGTTTATTTACTATTGCCCTTGCAATTGCAACCCTTTGGCACTGTCCACCTGATAGCTGAGTTGGTTTAAACATTATTCTATCACCAAGACCCACTCTTTCAAGTGCTTCTTTGGCTAATTCTCTTCTTTTTTTAAGTCCAACACCTGCATATAAAAGAGGAAGCGCAACATTGTCAAGTGCAGTTTCTCTTGGCATTAAATTAAAACTTTGAAACACAAAACCTATGCTGTTAAGCCTTACATCAGAAAGCTGTTTTTCACTAAGTTTGCTGATGTCTTTTCCAGAGAGCACATATGTGCCACTACTGGATTTATCAAGACAACCTATAATATTCATAAGCGTTGTCTTTCCACTTCCAGAAGGCCCCATTATTGCAAGGTACTCGCCCTCTTCTACATTAAGGTTTATATCCTTTAAAACTGGCACTTCCATTTTGCCTTGTATATAGGTTTTATAAATTTGAGATAACTCTACCATCATAATTATCCCACCCCCTGTGCTTCATCCACAGCAGGTTCTTCAGGTGCCGCTTCACCCTCAGTGTAACCTTCTTCAGGCATAGCCTCGCCCTCTATATAACCTTCCTCAGGCATAACTTCGCCCTCTATATAACCCTCTTCAGGCATAACTTCGCCCTCTATATAGCCTTCTTCAGGCATAACTTCGCCCTCTATATAACCCTCTTCAGGCATAACTTCGCCCTCTATATAACCTTCCTCAGGCATAATCTCACCCTCAGGCATAGGCTCTGGTATATACTGGGCTTGGTCTATAGTTGGAAGTCCCTCTACAAGTCTTTCCTCTGGAAACGCTAAATAATCCTGTGCAGTAACGCCATCTACTATTTGATATGTATCAAGCTCACCGTCATACTCACCCAGAGTTACTCCTCTTTTTTCCAAAGTATTATTGTCTCTTTGTGCCCAAACAAAGCTTGTTCCACTTTCTTCACTCACAATAAAATATGAAGGAAGCCATAAACCATCTTTTTCTTCATTTTGACCGTAATCTGTTTCAACAAATAAATGTTGTCCCAAAATTAGCCCGTCAAAACTATCGAGCTTTATGTAAAAATAATATTTTGTTGCACTTTGCGAGCCATCTTCTGCTACTGGATAATAATTTGAATTATTATTTTGTACAGGGTTTTCATAATCTATATAATCTATGCTTCCATTCCAAGTTTGTGTATCATCTATGCGTGATCTCAAAATTATAGGCATACCAGGATAAAGTGAATTTTGATTAAGTTCACTAACTGTAGCTTTAACTCTATAGTCACCAACACTCAGTATTGTAATATAGTCATTGCTTGGTTGACCATTTTGATCAACTGCGCCGTCAGTTGCAACAGCCTTAACTATACCGTCAATAGGACTTACAACATCTGTGTTTTTTAGTGACGCTTCAAGCTCTGTAAGCTCTTTTGCCGCTATGGTTTGATTATACTGCTCAGAGCGAATATCAAGCTGTATTGACTGAATTTGCAAAGTGTACTCAAGTTTTTCAGATTGAGATGCCGAAGCCCTTTGTTTTTCTAAATCTGCAATTTGCTGATTCATTACATTTATAGTATTTGAAAACGTTTCAACTTGCAGACGTTTTTCTTCAACTGTAATTCCTAGACTTTCTGTATCATAGGAAAAAAGCACATCGCCCGCTTTAACTTTGTCACCAACACTTACATTTGTAACGGCAACTACTTTTTCAGGATCTTTTTTTACGCCTATACTCTCTTGAGGCTCAACCACTCCTGAAAATTTTGTTTGCGTTGACACTCCGCCACCTATTCCTGTAATTTCGGCAACTGAAGTTACCGGCACTATATTTTCGCTTCCGCCTGTAGGGGCAATGCCGCTTGGGCTGAAAACAAAATTCCAAAGTAAAAATCCGCCAACTATGAGTACCGCAATGCTACACGCAATAATTATTATCTTTTTCATCATTTTCCCCTTTTTTAAGTGAGATTATTATTTAAAACAACCTCACCTATCTAAATTAATTTAAAAAATATTCTTGCACTTCATCAAATTTATATAATTTTTCTTCAAGCTCTTTTGCTGATAAAGGTTTTTCAAATATATACCCTTGTATTAAATCCGCTCCGCTTTCAAGCACTATAGAAAGCTGTTCTATAGTTTCAACACCCTCTGCTATAAGCTTTTTATCAGCAAGGTGTGCCAAATCTACCATAAGTTTAAAAAGCTTTCTAAGGTATGCATCAGTTTCTATATCTCTTACAAATTCACGCTCTGTCTTAATTGTATTTGCAGGAAGATTTTTAAGGCTTTGGAATGATGAGTAGCCCATGCCAAAGTCATCTAGGGCAACAGATACATCATTATCCCTTAAATTTTCAAGTGCATCCCGTATTCTATGGTTAAATACAAGTTCCATACTCTCTGTAATTTCCATGCAAAGACACTTGCCTGGGAAGCCATATTTTTCTAGCACTTCCAAAATCATTTTATCAAAACTTCCGTTTGCAATTTGTACCGCAGAGAAATTTACATCAAGGATAAAACCATCAATTTCATCAAGCTTCCACTCTTTGCACTGCCTTATCGCCTCTTCAAGCACCCAGTTTCCAACCGCCTCAATAAGACCTAATTTTTCTGCCTCATCGATAAACATTCCAGGTGGAACATATCCAAACTCACTGCTTTGCCAACGACACAGCGCTTCAAGTGCGCACCATTTTCCGCTTTTAACATCAACTATTGGGTGAAAATAAAGGTAAAAACCTTTCATTCCTTGATTTACCGAATTTTTAAAATTTACTTCAAATTCCAAATGTTTCTTAAATTTTCGGTCCATATCATCATCATAAACAGATATACGCATGTCTTTTTTTGTTTCGTCCATCGCACGCTCTATCAAGTTTTTTAAAGTTACTTTCTCATCTGTTTTAACATTGCTATCAACTATACATATTGTTACACTTGAAAAAATATAGACATTTTCATTGTTAAATTTCAATACCCATTCTTTTTCAAATCTATCCTCAATAAGATTTGCAAACTCCCACGCCTTATCAATTTGAGAGTTATTTAACAGTACAGAAAATTCATCTCCATCTGTCCTGTATACGGCATCATTTTCGCCTATTTGCATATAAACCCAGTCTACAATAAGACCTAAAAGCGCATCGCCTATATCTCTTCCATAACTGTCATTTACACGTCTTAACTGCTTTATATCAAAGCACACTAAATAACTGTTTTTATTCTCAGGACTTAAAACATCTACACTAAGCTTTGATAAATTTGGCAAATGCATATCTCTATCATAATATGCCAAAACCTCTAGTTCATTTTTTGTAAGCACATCTCGAGTCACATCTGAAAAAGATACCACTCTTACACAAGTGCCGTCTACCCAATCTAAATCCTGAATACTTCTTCGCCACCACCTGCAGTCAAACTCAAAATAATATTCACTAAGCTCCAAAGGATTTATTACATTGCTAAAACAACTTAAGTCTTTTGAAAAAAGATTAAATTCTACATTTATTTTGCAAACTTCTTCTAAGGATTTTCCTATAAAGTTCTCGTTAGAAACTCCAACTAGTTCACAAAGTTGTTTATTTGCAATAATAATTTCATCTTCCAGGCATTTGTATGCAAACATGGAAACATTTGATGAATCTGCAAATATTGTAAGCATCTGTCCCATAGAATCTAAGTCATGTGTGAGTTTTATCAGCTGCTCATTTTTGAGTTTTGTATCGTAGTTTGACTGACCAATTTTTACAAGTGTTTGTGAAAGCGTTTCAAAATAATCAAACATCGGTTCAAACTTTTCCTGTGTATAAGTCGGAAGTGTATCCATAAGACTTTTAAATGTTTCTAAACTCTCTCCGCTCTCTTTTGCCGTTTGCATCATAACCTCTTGTGAGAATTCTTTCATTTTAAGTTGTCCCACTATCCAGTATGCTACTGGCTCATTATTTATTAAAATTGGAATAGATGCAGTAACGAGTCCTGAATGTGGGCAAATTAACACCGCTGGTTTTTTTGTAATATTATTTTCATTAATTAGATTTAAGTTTGTGTGTATACATTTCTCTCTTGATTTATCCTTACTTTGCATAAATTCACAAAAGCCATATAAATTACTCGGCTTTGTAATTGGCAGTCCGCTTTTATCAATAATGACTGTTGTAATACTTGCAAGTTTTGCAAAACTATCCTGCACTTTTTGCAAATAGTCTAAATCAAGTATATCTCTAATTTCAAAACTGTTACCTTTCATAATCATTCACCGTGTTATATGAAAATAACACACGGTCCCCCTTTAATTAAATTTCCAGTCAGTACACAAAATATGGTGCTGACTATGTATTAAACAAAATATTGCCTTTTTATTTTAACTGTGCTAGAATATACGTCACTGCGACATCGACACTTTTATTTTGGTCTAATGTGCCATTTGCAACCATATCTGCATGCCATCTTGTAGGCTCTACAAGCTCATTATGTCTAAATTTTACAGTATCAATATATCTATCTGTAACAGCTTCGTACGTTTCACCCCATGACATATGCCTTTTTATACGCCTGACAAGCCTTACATCACTGTCAAGATCTACATATATTTTAAAGTCTGCACTTGTCCTAATAAAATCAAGGTAAAGTGCAAATAAACCTTCTACCAAAACTACATCACAATCAGATTTTTTCATTTCATTAAAGTCATTTTCTATGTCTTTTAAGCGAAGACCTGATGGATGGTTGTGCTCTACATATTCTATCCCCGTAATAGGAGCTATTACCGTAGGTGGTTCTTTCATCATATAAGCATCTAGGCTTAATCTTTTTATATTTATCTTATCATTTAATATATCCATTAATCTGTCGCACATTGTAGATTTTCCACTACAGGTGCCGCCCGCAACAACTACTATATATGGTGTTTTCATTTCATATTCCCCATTCTAATTTATTATTCTTAAAACATAGTATACACTTCACTTTATAAATAGTAAAGTATTTATTTTAATAAAATTACACAATTTATACTAATATTTTTTGTCTAAAAAGGAGCTAGCATGAAAAGAACTTTGTCAAAGCTTATAGGTTCAAAACAATTTTATATTACAGCAATTACAATTGCACTTCCAATTATGGCACAGTCTTTTGTGACATCATTTGTCAATTTAATTGACAATGTTATGATAAGCTCACAAGGAGCTACCGCACTTACTGCCGTTACCGTTGCAAATAAATATTACATGATTTTGAATGCGGCACTTATGGGAATAGGCGGTAGTGGCTCGATTTTCATATCACAATTTTTCGGTGCAGACAATAAGAAAAACTGCCAAAAAATATTTAATATGGTCCTAAGTTTCGCACTAATTATCGGAGCTATATTCATGTTTGCAATTTCATTTTTCTCACATGAAATACTATCACTTTTCACACAAACTGATTCCATTATAAGTTCTGCAACACAGTATATAAACTATATAAAATTTAGCTATATACCCTTTGCCTTGTCTTTTGTAATTATGACAAGCTTAAGGGCTGTTGGCATTAATAACATACAGCTTAAAGTAGGAATAACAACAGTGTTAACAAACACTTTATTAAATTACACACTAATTTATGGAAATTTTGGGCTTCCCGCAATGGGAGTCGAGGGTGCTGCCATTGCCACTTTAATTGCAAGAGTTTTGGAAATGGCCGTATATTTTATAATACTTGTAAGAAGTCGACATTTTTTCAAGTTAGAAATAACGTCCATATTTAAATATGATTTTGCACTTTTTAAAACTCTTACGGTAAAGGCACTTCCACTTATTACAAATGAAGTTTTCTACTCCATAGGTTACACGGTAATTTTTGCCTCTTACATGAAAATTAACGAAACTTTAATAGCAGGAATATCAGCAGCTGACACGGTTATAAACATTGCCTATATAATTTTTGGCGGACTTTCAAGCGCTGTTGCAATTTTAATTGGTAAAAAGCTTGGAGCTGGTGAAATTAAAGAAGCTAAAGAAAATGCGACAAAACTCACCGCTTTTGGAGCTATGGTGGGTATAGGAATGGGGCTTATTTTATTTTTAATAGCACCACTTATTCCAAACATTTTCAATCTAGGCGAAGAGGTAAACCAAACCATTGTTGAAATTATTCGCATAAAATCTGTACTCATTTGGGTTTTTGTAATTAACGTTTGCGTCTTCTTCACCCTTAGAGCAGGTGGCGACATGCTCTCCACCTTAATTCTTGACTGTGGTGTACTTTGGGGTATGACCGTGGTTGCCGCTTTACTTTTATCAAATTTTACAACACTTCCGCTCACTACCGTTTACTTTATTGTTGAAGCTATAGAAATAATAAAGCTGATACTTGCAATTTATTTTTTCAGGCGTGGAAGATGGGCAAAAAACCTTACTTTAAGCCACTGATTAATTTTTCATTATTATGTGTTTTTTAATGACTTCTTTTGTAAATATAGTTTTATAAAGCTTATCTATACTATTTCTAACATCATCAATTTTAAGGCTGTGATTTATGCTCATTATTTTAAAATCAACCTCATACACGTTGGTTTTAAGCTCTGTCATTTCACA
>CAYJJB010000006.1:25203-38250 GCA_964370405.1 uncultured Eubacteriales bacterium
GCGCTCTCTTATTTTTTTCTCTAAATCATCATTTGCAAACTGAGGGTCGTCTACTTCTAATAAAATCGGACACTTTAAATACCGCCCTGCTACAAGTTCACTTACCAAAAAACTGCCTATCCCTTTGTTTCTCACATTTTTTGTACTTGCAAGATAATCAAGTAGAGCGCAACTTTTGTCAGGTGCAAGTGCAAGCATTGCATAGCACAAAATCTCATCTTTATCATATGCGCCAACACAGTAATAGTTTCCGCTATCATAAAGAAGCTTCATATGCGCTAAGCTTTTTAGCTCTTTAGGTGGAAAAGCCTCAGGCATATAATTTTTATAAATAAACTCCATCTCTTTTTTGTCTATTACTTTTATTTCCATATTAAATAAAACCTCCACTCATATATTATTAAGGAGCAACTTATGAACCCCTTTAAATTTTCTTTTGATAATAAAAGATATCATACCTTAGCTTACCATAATAAGGTAAACTTTTGCAAGACTTATAAAGCAGCACTAAATGTAGGACTTAGCTGTCCTAATGCTGATGGCACAAAAGCTTTTGGCGGTTGCATTTTTTGCAGCACAAACAGTTCTTACTTCACTGCCGATAAAAGCCTTAGCATAAAAGAGCAGTTAAGTGCTGAGTATGATAGACTTTCAAAAAAATATAAAAAACCACTGCTTACTGCATATTTTCAGTCGGGAACAAACACCTACACTACGCCCTCTCACCTATATAATATGCTTACACTCGCAATAAGTTTTCCTTATGTAAAAAATATTGCTATTGCAACAAGGGCTGACTGTCTTGGTGATGAAATAATTGATGTGTTATTTGACATATCAAAAAAAATTCCTCTAAGTGTGGAGCTTGGACTTCAAACTTCAAACGACACTACAGCAAAATTTATAAACAGAGCACATAATTTTGAAGATTTTAAAATCTCGGTAAAAAAGCTTCAAGAAAAAAACATAAGAATATGTGCCCATATAATAAATGGGCTTCCAAATGAAACAAAGCGTGACATGCTAAAAACCGCTGAAGATTTAGCCATGCTTAATATTGACGCTTTAAAAATTCACTCTCTTCATGTAAGTGATGGCACACAGCTTGCAAGTCTTTATAAAAGCGGTGAGTATAAAACTTTATCTCTTGATGAATATATTGATATAGTAGTTTCTCAACTTGAAATTTTGCCGCCAAAAACCGTAATAGAGCGCATTACAGGTGACGGTGATAAGCGCACTCTTTTAGCCCCTTTTTGGAGCCGTGACAAAATAAAAGTTTTGGGAAGCATTGATGTTGCGCTAAAAGAAAGAAATACTTGGCAAGGCAGACTGTACAAAAATAATGCTTAGCTGTTAATTAAATCAGTAAGACAATAAAGCTTGCACTATTTTAAAAGATTGTGTATAATAAAAGTAATACTGACCAAACCACGTCAGTTTGTATATTGAAAGGAAAAATTTATATGAATAATACTGTAAAAAGTTCAAATATTATAACAAAAAAATTGTTTTATATAGGCGTTGTATTCTTAAGTTTGCTTATAGTTGCGGCTATCGCTTTTTTCGAATTTACTGACGGAGAAATTTTTGAGCCCACAACCCCTGTAAATCCAGTACTTGAAGATGCAGACGGCAAGTTAATTATTGAAGATTTATATTCAGGAAATTTAAGTATTCCAAAATTTGACAGAGCCACAAATGAATATAATTTAGATGCGTTTTACAGCGAAAATGGCGTTATATCATACTCTGACAGTCAAACCTATGTAGGAATTGATGTATCAGAGCATCAAGGTGCTATAGATTGGGCTGCCGTAAAAGAGAGCGGTGTTCAGTTTGCCATGATTAGAATAGGTTATAGAGGTAGTACAAGAGGAAATATTTATGAGGATCCTCAATTTGTTGCAAATATAACTGGTGCGCAAAATGCTGGAATAAAAGTTGGCGTTTATTTTACTTCTCAAGCGATAAGCATTGATGAAGCCGAAGAAGAAGCGAGCTTTGTGCTTGATTTAATTCGAGATTACACACTTGACTATCCTGTAGCATATGACTGGGAAATGCCAGCTGTAGGCGACAGCGCTGCAAGAACTGCCACTGCACTTGGAATAGATGTGTCAAAATATGCAAAGGCATTTTGCGACAGGATAAGCCTTGCAGGGCACAACACTTTAATTCACACTAGCAAATCTCTTGCCTATACTTTTTATGATTTAAATCAATTAAAAGATTATGATATATGGCTTAATGAGTATGAAACTTTACCTTCTTTCTATTACAATTTTCTCATTTGGCAATATAGCGATAATGCGACTGTAAACGGCATAGAAGGACCTGTTAACATTAACATTTCGTTCGTAAATTATTGATTTGAGTGAGTATTTGTGGTATAATTTAGTGTAGGTTATAGCCTAATTAGAGGAGTGGAATTTTTGGATAACAAAATATATGATTTAGAATATTTCTTGGAGCATAAGCTTAATGTAAATTTAAGTTTTATTACTTCAGTTTTTACGCAAACCCCATACCCGATTATAGTTTTTGATACCGACTTTAACGTTTGTTCCTGCAATAAAAACTTACCTCAAACATTTGACTGTATAGATGAGGAAGAATTTGCAAGGCATTTTCATAAATTATTTCCCTTAAAACAACCAAATGGTGAATTTAGTGAACCTAAGCTTCTTGAACATTTTAATAAATCTTTATCAAGCTCTAAGGAAACTTTTTACTTTGTTTGCAGCGATATGGCCGGCAAGCTTATCAATGCTCAATTCACCTTTTTAAGAGTGGAGGCAAAAAACACAGAAGACAAGCCTTATATCCTTGCATTTTTGCAAGACATAAGCTCGTTTGTTAAAGAAAAAGAAAGAGAGCGAATGTTTATAAAAAAACTTCGTGCTCTCATAGATGCCACTCCACTGTGTATAAATGTATGGAGCCACAAATATGAAAATGTGCTTTGTAATGTCAAGGCTGTAGAGCTTTTTGGACTTGCTACAGAACAGCAATATCTTGATGAATTTTTCAAACTTTCTCCTGAATTGCAACCAGACGGAACAAACAGTGCAGACGCTGCGCTCGCATATATAAAGCGTGCTTTTGATACAGGTTATGTTAAATTTAAATGGATGCACTGCAAATTAGATGGTGAAGAAATACCGGCGGAAATCACACTTGTTAAAGTTTTGGGCATAGGCGATGATGGCGAAGATATGATAGCTGGCTTTACAAGGGATTTAAGACCCCAACTTTTAGGATATAGCAAAATCCATTCTGTTGAAGAATATTTCTATAATAAAATTTCAGATAAAACACTGATAAATGTCATGTCAAAACTTTCTGAGGAATGGTTTTTTGTTGTGGATATTAAAAGCTCTACAATTCAGTATTTTGGAAATGGCAGCAAAATTTTTGATACCAATGATGAAAGCGAATTATTCCCAGAGCACCTTATAAATAACGGCGTTATTTATAAAAGCGACATACCAGACTTTACCAGAATGGTAGAAGATATGAAACTTGGAATAACTACATCAGCTGATATACGTCTGGTAGCGCTTGACGGTACTATTAAATATCACAGATTTATCTATCAAGTAGTGCTAGACAGCAACAATGTACCTATGTCCGTAATAGGAAAAGCAGTCGATATTAATGAGCAAAAAACTATAGAGCTTAGATCTAAGACTGATTTGCTTACAAATTGTTATAATAAAATTACCGCAGAAACTGCAATCGCTGATGCACTTTATGAAAACGAAAACGACCACCATGCGCTGTTCATAATAGACATAGACAACTTTAAGGCAATTAATGATAACTTAGGTCATCATTTTGGAGATATCGTCTTAAGCGAACTTGCTACAGGCTTAAAGCCTTGTTTTAGAAGCAACGATGTAATAGGGCGCATAGGTGGAGATGAATTTATTGCCTTTGCAAAAAACCTTTCAGATATAAAAACAATTACGTCAAAGGCTGCAACAATAAACCAAATATTTAATAAAAACTATAGCGGCAGTCATTCAAATTATAATATATCTGCAAGTATCGGAATTGCAAGATACCCAAAAGATGGCAAAACTTATGAAGAACTTTATAAAGCGGCCGATAAAGCCCTTTATCAGTCAAAACTTGGCGGTAAAAACCGTTCAACTTTTTATGACACTAAATTCCTAGATGGAACTATGAAAAACCGAACTATACTTGAAAATGCAAATAGAATTGCAAATTCGTACTTTGATGCAAACCTTGTTACAACTGTTTTTGATTTACTTTATGAATCAAAGAATATAACACTTTCAATTAATCTTGCATTAAAGCTTTTAGGCGAAAAACTCGGTGTTGATCGCTCTTATATTTTTGAAACCTTTGATGGCGGTAAAACCTACTCAAACACACTTGAATGGTGTGATAATGGTATTAATCCTGAAATAGATAATCTACAGGATTTATCTGCCGAAATTCTTGATGCATTCTTTGTTTTTGGAGCTTCTTCAGGAATTGTTTATAGCAACGACTTAAGTGTATTTGAAGATGCGAGAACCTTCGATTTAATGGCAAATCAAAATATCAAATCTTTCTCACACGCACAAATTAAGGAAAAATCATATGTAAAGCTCTTTTTAGGACTTGACGACTGCACTAAGGCAAGAGTTTGGAATGAAAAAGAAATTAACACCTTGCAATACCTTGCAAAAATGATGTCTACATTTTTACTCCTCGATCAAGAACGTAATAGTAAGTTAAAAAATTAATTATTTTTTTAGAAAGCGTGAATGAAATGTTGAGATTTACTCAAATTTACAAAGGCAAAGATCATTTAAATAATTTTTTAGAAAAACGTAATATTAACAAAGATGTAAATTACATCGTGAGAATTATTACCTCTAACCTGCAAAAAAACGAGGCTTTATCTGTATTTTCTGAAGTTTCAGAAGTACTACCTACCTCTACCATACTTGGTTCATCTTCAGCTGGAGGTGTAATTCTTGATGGTAAAATTGTTGATAATGAAACAGTTATTATCATAGAGCTTTATCAAAAATCACATATAATTATTAAAAATTATTCATGGGACTCACTCTCTCCTTACGAGCTTGCAAATGCCATGCATAAAGATTTTTCTGAATATGCAACTGCAAACTCTGTTCCACTAGTAAACTTAGTTTGTTCAGATCAATATCCTGATGTAAATGAATTTGTTTATCACACCAATAATTTCACTCCACTTTTAAAACTTTCTGGTGGCGTTGCGGGTGATATCATAAGCACTAATTTGCCAGGTTATGTATTTACAAAAGACGGCATACTTGATAAAAGTGTTGTTGCCTACTGTGTTGTTGGAGAAGATGTTGTTGACTTTGTAAAGATATCTGCTTCTATGGAGTCTATAAGCCCTGAATATACCATTACTAAAGTTAATGAAAGTTTTATTGAAGAAATAGAACATGAACCAGCTGTTGATTGGCTTTACAATTATCTTGATATAGATGATGAACGCAGAGTTTCAATGGATGCAGGTTGGGACACTACTGTTGATTCCGATTACCTTGCGCACTTCCCTCTTATGATTGAGCATAGCGATAAAAGTGGACGTTTTACACGCTTTGACACACAAAACAACAAGCTTTCGCTTTATTACAGCAAACTTCCAGAAAACACAAAATTTAGAGTGGGCTATGTAAATCCTAGCAAAACCACCTCTGAAACTTATGATATATGCGAAGAAATTTTGGATACTCCTGTAGAATATATGTTTATCTACGCCTGCCTTTTTAGAAAACTGTATCTTTCAAACTGTATAACTTGGGAGATGATGCCGTTTGATAATTATCATATTTGCGGCATGTTTATGATGGGCGAAATTGCTTTTGACGGCACTAAAAATCAGTTTTTAAATGGTTCTTCTGTATTTGTTGGTTTTGCTGAAAATCAAACTTATGTAATTCCTGATATTTCAAAAGTGGAAAGCACTAAACTTATAGAAGACAATGATAGCTTTATTAAAAAAGCAAAACAAAAAGGTCTTGAGCGTATAAGGCATGGTGCAAACTCGCTTCTTGACAAAATTGAACAAAAGAAAACCGAAGTTATATCTGATAAATTTTTAGACCCACATTTATCTTTACCAAACATTTATAAATTTGAACAAGATAAAGAAGAGAAGAACATTGATAAAATTTTTGCAATTGATGTATCTACAGCTGACAACACAATAGCTGTTGTAGGTCAAGAAATGTATTATTTGACTTGCAAAAATATACTGAGCAAAATCTCTGACAGATTAGAGCAACGTGGAATGGAACTTACCACTGCTATTTACATTTTAAATTATAAAACTTTTATAATAACAGGCATTAAAAGAGTTTCATCAGACTTTTTCCTTGAAAATATGAAAATGATTTTCAATGAATTTGAGCACGAAAAATCTATGCAAACTGGTCTTCCTACGGTTTTGAGAGGCGCTGTTGTTTTGCACCAAGAAAAAGTACTTGAAACCGCTTTAAACCTTTTGCTTGCAACTAAAGATTCGGGAGATAGTTTCTTTGTTTATGACAAAGAAAAAGAGTACAGCTCCTCAAGTTCAGGCTCACACGAGGAATCTCAAGTAATAAACCTTATTGCAACAGCAATTACCGATAACGGTATTGTTCCATATTATCAAGGACTGCATAATAATAAGCTTGGAAAAATTGATAAATATGAAGCTCTTATGAGAATTGTAGACGCTGATGGCAATGTATACACACCATTTGTTTTTATGGATATTGCAAAAAAATATAAGTTTTATAACAGAATAAGCCAAATCATGATAGAAAAGGTTTTAGAAGATTTTAAAGACAGAGAAGAAACTGTTTCAATTAATGTTTCTTTGCAGGATATTCAGTCTGATATATTTAGAACTTGGCTTGTAAATAAGCTTAAATCTTACCCGCACCCTGAAAAAGTTATCATTGAATTCGTTGAAACTGAAAATTACCAAACGCTTAACACTTTGTTTGATTTTGTAAATCAGGTCAAAAAGCTTGGAAGTGGCATTGCAATAGATGACTTCGGCTCAGGTTATTCAAACTTTTCAACCCTGCTTTCGCTCAATCCAAACTTCATTAAAATTGACGGAAGCATAGTAAAAGAACTTCAATCAAGCAGTGATAATGTAATTATCTTAAACACCATAAAATTCTTAGCATCACAAATCAAAACAGTTACTGTAGCAGAATTTGTTGAAAACAGTGAAATTCAAGAAATTGTTGAAAATCACGACGTAACATATTCTCAGGGCTATTACTTTGCAAAGCCTCTACCACTAAATGAAATTGATGCTAATCTAAACCAACAACAATAATAAATTGGCTGCGACACTTGTTAAATCTAGTGTCACAGCCAATTTTTATTTACTAAAGAAATCACGTGCTGGTACAGGTTTTGCAAAGTAATAACCTTGAATTATATCGCAGTTAAGTTTTAGCAAATTTCTTACTTGATATTCCTCTTCTATCCCTTCTGCAACAGTTTTTATACCAAGCGACTTTGCCATTAAAATTATATATTTAATTATATATTGTGTTTTTTCATTACTATTGTCTTTAATAAAAAAACTTCTGTCAAGCTTAATTTCATTTACTGGCAAACTATTTAATATACCAAGCGAGGAGTATCCTGAGCCAAAATCGTCAATTGAAAGATTAAAACCTTTTTCTTTTAACATATTTGTTTTTTCTATCAAGGCTTCCTCATTTTCAAGCGCAAAACTCTCTGTAATTTCTATATTGAGTAATTTTTTGGGAACTCTGTATTTTTGCGCTATACTAGATAAGTTTTCTACCCAGTTTTTAGTACTTACATGTTGTCTTGAAAAATTAACCGATATACACACAGGCTTTATATTGTTATCAATCCAAAATCTTATAAGCCTGCAAACTTTATGAAACATGAAGTAATCAAGTTTTAATATAAATCCATTTTTTTCAAATAGCTCTAAAAATGCGGCAGGCATTAGATACTTATCCCTTTTTATTTCCCACCTAACCAAAGCTTCTGCACCACTTACTGTGTTATTTTTGACATCATACTGTGCCTGCAAAAACAGTTTAAATTCACCTTTCTCCAAAGCCTTCTCCATTTTTTTCTCTACAAAGGCCTCTCTCACTTCAATTTTGGCTTTCTCTCTATCAAAGATACTAAAGTCGTTTAAGCGGCAACTCTTTGCTTCTTTATGGGCAAATTTTGCCTTTTCATATGCGTTAAAAAACGATTCTCCACTTTTTGCAAAGTAGACTCCAAAGCATAAATTTATTTTGACTTTTCCATTCACACTTAAACTATCTTTGAGCTTTGAAAAAGCTGTACTCATTCGCTTTGTAAGCGTTTTTTTATCTTTTGCGCAAAACATCACCGCAAATTCGTCAGCATTTACCCTTGTAAACACTTCACGCTCTGGTAGTAAATTTTTGTTTAAATTTAAAGCAATAAACGAAAGCAGCCTATCCCCTGCCTGCTTTTTGTACATTTCGTTAAAAATTCTAAATTTTCGTATATCAAAAATAACTATCGAATAAACATCATTTTTATTTTCCTCCAAACATTTTACTGCATTTTTTTCAAAATTTTGCTTATTACTTGCACCCGTAAGGCAGTCAAAGCAGGTAACGCTTATAAGCTCTTTTCTAATTTTCATAAGCTTTACATATAAGCCCAGTATTGTTTTTGCCAAAAAAGTTTTTCGTGCCATATTTTAATACTCACTTTCCGATATTCTTATATATTTATTTTAGTAAGAAATTCCTAAATTATTTTGGTAATTTTTCACTTGACAAATTGTTTGTGCTTGCAGTATAATTATTGAGATAATAAAATGCCTTGATAGGGAATACGCATTATATAAACAGCACAGAGAGTTGTCGGTTGGTGTAAGACAATGTGGATGTATTTTGCAACTCACCCTTTAGCAGTCCGACCAAAGTCTTTTATGATTATTAAGCCGGAACGGAAACTCCCCGTTATCTTAGAGATGGTATTAATTTGATGCCTATTAAGTGGATAAACCTATGTTTATCAATAAGAGTGGTACCACGGAAGTTGTCTTAACAGCCTTCGTCTCTTGCAAATTGCAAGTGGCGAGGGCTTTTTTTATGTAAAATTTATTGGAGGTAAGTTATGGAAAATCACAAAAAATATCAGCGTGGCTATTTTATGCCACCAAAAGTAAGCTTTAACTGGGCAAGTAAGGAGTATATTGATATAGCACCAACTTGGTGTAGTGTTGACTTAAGAGATGGAAATCAGTCCCTTATTATACCTATGAGTCTGACCGAGAAGGTTGAGTTTTTTAAACTTTTGGTCAAAATTGGTTTTAAAGAAATAGAAGTAGGCTTCCCTGCAGCTTCAGATACCGAATTTGACTTTTTAAGAACACTTATTGACGAAAATCTTATACCAGACGACGTTACTGTTCAAGTTCTTACTCAAGCAAGAGAACATATAATAAAAAGAACATTTGAAGCACTTAAGGGTTGTAAACAAGCAATAGTGCATGTTTATAATTCAACTTCTTATGCACAGCGTGAGCAGGTCTTCAAAAAATCTAAGGAAGAGATTAAACAAATTGCTGTAAATGGCGCAAAACTCTTAAAAGAGCTTGCAAAAGAAAGCGATAGCGATTTACGTTTTGAATATTCACCCGAAAGCTTTACAGGAACAGAACCTGAATATGCACTGGAAGTTTGTAATGCAGTTTTAGATGTATGGCAGCCTACAAAAGACAAGAAAGCAATTATTAACTTGCCTGGCACTGTACAAATGAGCATGCCACATGTCTATGCAAGTCAAATTGAATACATGTGCAACAATTTACATTATAGAGATGCAATAGAAGTATCCCTACACCCACATAATGACAGAGGCTGTGCAGTTGCCGACACAGAACTTGGTTTGCTAGCTGGCGCTGACAGAGTAGAGGGAACACTTTTTGGAAATGGCGAAAGAACTGGTAATGTTGACATTATTACACTTGCAATGAACATGTTCTCTCACGGTGTAAATCCTCACCTTGATTTAAGCGACATGCCAAACATTTGCAAAATATACGAAAAAGTTACACGTATGAAAGTGTATGACAGGCAACCTTATTGCGGCACACTTGTATTTGCTGCATTCTCAGGTTCTCACCAAGACGCTATTGCAAAGGGTATTAAATGGAAAAATGATGGAAAATCAGAATACTGGACAGTACCGTATCTTCCAATTGACCCTAAAGATGTGGGACGTGAATATGAAACAGATGTAATTAGAATTAACAGTCAAAGCGGTAAGGGCGGAATAGGTTATATTTTAGAGCAAAACTTTGGTTTTGACCTACCACCTAAAATGCGTGAAGAAGTTGGATATGCTGTAAAAGCTGTATCTGATAAAGGCCATAAAGAGCTATCTCCAGATGAAGTTTTTGAAGTTTTTGAAAAATCATATATAAACATTTCTTCGCCAATATCTATGAAAGATTATCATTTTACAAGAAGTGGCGACTCATTTAATGTAGTGCTTACAATAGTTAAAGATAATGAAACTATTGACTGCAAAGCAAGCGGTAACGGCAGACTTGATGCCGTATTTAAGGCACTTAAAGAAACTATACATTTAGACTATACCTTAAAATCTTACAGCGAGCACGCACTGACATCAGGTTCAAGCGCTAAGGCTGTATCCTATGTTTGTCTTGAGAATAAAAACGGCAAACTTGTATGGGGTTCTGGTATAGATGAAGATATAATAACAGCTTCAATTTACGGACTATTTAGTGCTGTAAACAAAGCTTAATTTTGAAAGGCGGAATATTTAAAATGGCAATGACAATGACACAAAAAATTCTTGCAGATCATGCAGGTCTACCATTTGTAGAGGCTGGGCAACTAATTAAAGCAAAGCTTGATATGGTTTTAGGAAACGACATCACTTCTCCCGTGGCTATTAACGAATTTGAAGGCAATGGCTTTAACAGTGTATTTGATAAAGACAAAATTTCACTTATCATGGATCACTTTGTGCCAAACAAAGATATTAAAGCGGCAATGCAAGCAAAGCAAAGCCGTGAATTTGCAAAAAAATACGACATCACACATTTTTATGATGCAGGTAAAATGGGCATAGAGCATGCTCTTTTACCAGAGCAAGGCATTGTAAAATCAGGCGATGTAATAATAGGTGCCGACTCACACACTTGTACTTATGGCGCTTTGGGTGCTTTTTCAACAGGTGTAGGCTCTACTGATATGGCGGCAGGAATGGCAACGGGCGAACTTTGGTTTAAAGTGCCATCTGCAATTAAATTTAACCTTACAGGAAAACTTAATCCCATGATAAGCGGTAAAGACGTTATACTTCACATTATAGGTAAAATAGGTGTAGACGGCGCACTTTATAAGTCAATGGAATTTGTGGGCGAGGGCGTTAAAAACTTGAGCATTGATGACAGACTATGTATTAGCAACATGGCTATAGAAGCTGGCGCTAAAAACGGCATTTGGGAAGTTGATGACATTACACGTGAATACATGAAGGACAGAGTTCATGTCCCATATAAAGAATACAAGGCAGATGAAGATGCGATTTATGATGAAATTATAGACATAGATTTATCAAAAATAGATCACACTGTGTCTTTTCCACATCTACCTGAAAACGCAAAAACTCCAAGTGAGTGGGGCGAAATTAAAATAGACCAAGTAGTTATAGGTTCTTGCACAAACGGAAGATTTTCAGACATGGAAGCTGCGGCTAAAATTTTAGAGGGAAAACAAGTGGCAGACGGCGTAAGATGTATTGTAATTCCTGCAACTCAGGAAATTTACAAACAATGCATTAAAGCAGGATTTATGGAAATATTTATAGACTCAGGCTGTGTTGTGTCAACTCCTACTTGCGGTCCTTGCCTTGGTGGACACATGGGAATTTTGGCAGATAATGAACGCTGTGTAGCAACAACTAACAGAAACTTTGTAGGGCGTATGGGTCATGTTTCAAGTGAAATTTACCTAGCTTCTCCAGAAGTTGCGGCGGCATCGGCTATAAGTGGAACACTATCCGCTCCTACACAAGTTTAAATTTAGAAAGGACATTATATTATGAATGCAAAAGGATTTTCTCATAAATACGGCGACAATATAGACACTGATGTTATTATTCCAGCAAGACACCTTGCAACACAAGACCCGAAAGAGCTTGCAAGCCACTGCATGGAGGATATAGATACAGATTTTATTAATAAAGTAAAAGATGGCGACATCATGGTAGGCGGCTGGAACTTTGGTTGCGGTTCAAGCCGAGAGCATGCGCCAATTGCAATAAAAGCAAGTGGAATTTCTTGTGTTATAGCAAAAACATTTGCAAGAATTTTTTATAGAAACGCAATAAACATTGGCCTTCCTATACTAGAATGTGAAGAAGCAGGCGAAAAAATTGCCGATACTGATGAAGTATCAGTAGACTTTGATACAGGCGTTATTACAAATATTACAAAAAACGAAACTTACAAAGCTCAGCCTTTCCCAGCTTTTATTCAAGAGATAATAAAGGCAGGCGGATACATGAATTCTATTAAAAAGGGGTAAGACTATGGTAAAAAATATTGCAGTAATTAAAGGCGACGGTATAGGACCTGAAATTGTAAATGAAACAATTTTAGTACTTAATAAAATAGCAGAAAAATACTCTCATACATTTAATTATGACTACGTAAACGCAGGCGGCATAGCAATTGATGAGCACGGTGAGTGCCTGCCACAAAGCACTGTTGATGCCTGCCTTAAAAGCGACAGCGTGCTATTAGGTGCTGTTGGTGGCCCTAAATGGGACAATTTGCCAGGTGACAAAAGACCAGAAAAGGCACTTCTTGGCATCAGGGCAAAAATGGAACTTTATGCAAATGTGCGCCCTGCGGTTTTATTTCCACAACTTGCAGATGCCTGCCCTTTAAAAAAATCTATAGTTGATGAGGGCATAGACTTTGTAGTTGTACGTGAGCTTACAGGTGGTATTTACTTTGGCAAA
>CAYJJB010000006.1:38260-38996 GCA_964370405.1 uncultured Eubacteriales bacterium
CATGACTTACTCAGAAAGTGAAGTAAGAAGAATTGCGCATGTTGCATTCCAAACGGCAATGAAGAGAAATAAGCATGTGACAAGTGTTGATAAAGCAAATGTGCTTGACAACAGCAGACTTTGGAGAAACACTGTAGAAGAAATTGCAAAAGAATATCCAGAAGTTACTTTGGATCATATGTATGTAGACAATGCAGCGATGCAACTTGTTAAAAAACCCTCTTTCTTTGATGTAATACTTACAGGCAATATGTTTGGCGACATATTATCAGATGAAGCTTCAATGATAACAGGTACTATAGGCACTATAGGTTCTTCCTCTTTGGGAAAAACCGGCAGAGGCATGTATGAGCCAATTCATGGCTCGGCACCTGATATTGCAGGTAAAGACCTTGCAAACCCAATAGGCACCATACTTTCTGCTGCAATGATGCTAAGATATTCTTTCTCTATGGAAGAAGAGGCAACTTGCATTGAAAACGCCGTAAACAAAGTGCTAGATAAAAACTTTAGAACAGGCGACATGATGAGCGAAGGCATGACAAAAGTAGGATGCAAAGAAATGGGTAGCCTTATTTTAGAGGAAATTTGATTTTAATTAATAATTGTGGTAAAATGCCTCGTATTTTTATCATATAAAACAAGATAAAAAGAGGGAAGGTTTTTAAACCTTCCCTCTTTTGTTATTAGCTATAAGTCAAGCTCCGTCTACTTTCGGAAGTCTTTTTCTTACTAT
>CAYJJB010000007.1:0-38094 GCA_964370405.1 uncultured Eubacteriales bacterium
TCTTCATTGCTGGTATTCTTACGGCAAGTCTTGTAATGATACATACTCATTCATTTTTGGTGTTAGTATTTTTCTCTATTGGATGGCTATTTACAAAATTATGTAGTATTTTAAATAAAGAAAAACTGCTTGCTAATATTATAAGATATTCCTTTATTTTCATACCAATTGTAATGGTGTTAATTCAAGCTTTTATCAGTAATGAAAACAGAGGCAGTGTTTTATTTTTGCAAGCTATAATCGTTTTTGTGTTTTTATTCGTTTTACTTGGAATTTTAATGCTATTTAAAATTATTTATAAAAAAGGTTTTTTACTTTTTAAACCTTGGCTGATTTTTACGTTGATTGCTGTACTGGGCTCCATAGCACAACTTATGTTTTGGACATTTTCGCAGGCACAGGGCGAAAGTTTTGTGAGAGGATTTTTCAACTGGGCGAATATTGATGATAATTATTTGTGGTTTTATATTAAAAATTTAGGAATAGTAGCGTTGTTAATTATTCCATCTATTTTCTATTTGAAAGATAAACTAATAATTTATTTGTCACCTATAATTTTAATTTGGATAGTAAGTGAGTTTGTTGTTTTTCAGCCAAATACTTATGATAATAATAAACTTTTGTATCCTGCATTTGCATTTTTGTGTGCGGTTGTGGTTAATTTTGTAGTAGATATGGTTCATAAATTTAAAAATAAAGCAGTAGTAGTCACTTCTATTGCAATTTTTTTCTTTGTAGGCTCAATCTCTGGTATACTTACAATAGGTCGTGAATTTGTTTCTGAATATACTGTATTTGAAAATAGCCAATTAAAATATGTAGATTTTATTGAAGAAAATACTGATAGTGATGCTGTTATTCTAACTAATACAAGACATAACAATGCTATTGCAGCAATATCTGGAAGAAATATTGTTTGTGGCTCAGATATATATTTATATTTTCATGGGCTTGATTATTTTAAGGCACAGGAAGATGTTGAAAAAATTTATTCTGACCCAAGAAATAATGAAGAATTATTGGAAAATTATGAAATTGAATTTATTTTAATTAGCGATTATGAGAAAAGTTCATATGATGTTGATGAAATAGCGTTTGACGAGATGTATCAAACAGTATATAATGATGGAAGTATAAAAATTTATAAGGTAGGGGAGTAAGCGTTTGAGTAAACTTACAGATATCTCATATATAAGAGAGATAATGGCAAAGCATGGAGTGAATTTTTCTAAGTCTTTGGGACAAAATTTTCTAATTAATAAAAGCATATGTCCAAAGATGGCAGATGAAGCAGTGCAAGGTGATAATATTGGGGTTATTGAAATTGGCACAGGGGTCGGTGTTTTAACTTATGAACTTGCAAAAAGAGCAAAAAAAGTAGTTGCGATAGAGCTTGATAAAAAACTTCTTCCAATAATTGATGAAACATTAAGTGAATTTGATAATGTGAAAATTGTCAATGATGATGTACTTAAGGTTGATCTTCAAAAGCTTATCGAAGAGGAATTTTCAGGCATGGACGTTGTTGTTTGTGCTAATTTGCCATATTATATTACATCTCCTGTCGTAATGAAACTTTTAGAAGAAAAGCTTTCAATTAAATCAATTATAGTTATGGTGCAAAAAGAGGCTGCAGACAGGTTGTGTGCAGCACCAGGAAATAGGGAATGTGGTGCAGTAAGTCTTGCAGTAAGTTATTATAGTAATCCTCAAATTTTATTTAAGGTGAGCAGAGGCAGTTTCATGCCATCACCAAATGTAGACTCAGCTGTTATAAGACTTGATGTATATGATAGTCCTCTTGTAGATGCAATTGATGAAAAATTTATGTTCAAAATGATTAAATCTGCATTTTCACAAAGAAGAAAGACTCTTGTAAACTCGGTTTCATCAGTTGGTGGAATTGAAAAGGCTATATTGTTTGAAGCTTTGGAAAATATTGAAACAAAAAAAACTGTTAGGGCTGAAGAGCTTACTGTAGAGCAGTTTTGTAATTTAAGTAATGAAATAATAAAATTAAAAAAACAGGCGAATTAATAGGAGGACATTATGGATAATTTTAAAAAGAGAATTACATTTATTTTACTTATAATATCAGCAGTTTTACTGCTTGCTGGGATGGTATTTGCAATTTTATCATACAGCAGTCTAGCAGTTGCCTTTATTGCCTCGGCAATAATAATAATGGTGGCAATGAAACTTTCCATGTATATTAAGTGGAGAAAATCATATAAACAACTGTCAAAGGTATATGACGATTCAGATATAGAAGAATAATTTGAGAGGTAGTTATGCTTGCACAAACATACTATAATAATTTTGATGCCTACTTAAAGCTTGTGGACGGAAAAATTTTAGCTTTCGGAAAAGCTTCAATAGAAATTGAAAAAAATGCGGTTTCATTTACTAGCAGCTTTGTTCCACTATATCCTATGGGGACAAAGATGGAAATAGTAAGGCTTCATAAAGGGAAAAAAATTCATAGCTTTACAGGACAAGTTTATCTTTCGGATAAGCACTTTATGAATATAGTCTCAGTAAGCGATATCTTGCTTCCAGGGTCTGAACTTTGTTACTGCGGCGAAATGAGTTTTCCTATAGAGCTTCATGAAATTAGCACAGAAAATAAAGCGAAGCTTTTTTCAGTTTTTCATCACAAAAAAAAGAATCCTATAGATGCAGTAATTACAGAGCTAACTCCGCATAGGCTTCATTTTCAAGCAAATGATGATATTGATGTTAATCTCACTCAAAGTATTGAAAAAAAAGTTAAAAAAACAGGTGGAACGGTTATATTAACTGAGGATAAAGCAAAATTTCAAAAAGGAATGAAGTTTTCTGCGAATTTACTGGCTCCACTGCCTGAAATTATGATTGAAATTGAAATTATTGAACCATTTTATTTTGGTGCAAAGCCTTGGTATTCTTGTGACATAACAAATATATCTCAAGAAGATAGATTCGCTCTTGGTAAATTTTTGTGGAAATATAATTTAGAAAATAATACGGTGTTTAAATAGTTGATAATTGAGAGTGGAAAGTTGTAGTGAAATACTTTGCATTCTCAATTTTTAATTAAATAAAAAGGGGAGGGTATAAAACCCTCCCTTAAATTAATTTTTCATATCTAAAGTTTTGTTAATCATTTCTTTAACAACGCTTAAGACCGTTAAATTTGCATCATAGGCATTACTTGCTGCCATTAAGTCAATCATTTCTTCGGTTGTATCAACGTTTGGATACGCAACATAGCCGTCCTCGTCCGCTTGAGGATGAGTTGGGTCATACACCATTTTGAAATCTCTATCATTTTCTACAATTTCTGAAATTTCAACGCCGCCTTGAACATTTGAAAGAGTCTCAGAAAATGTTAGCTCTCTTTCAGAAAAAACAACTTGTTTTCTTTGGTAAGGTCCACCATCTTCGGTTTGAGTAGTAGATGCATTTGCAATATTTTGTGTTATAACATCTGAACGATAACGCTCTGCAGTAAGTGCTGAGCCGACGATGTCAAGTGAAGATAAAAATGCCATAATATACTCCTTTACCTTAACTCATATTACTGTTTAAAACAGTAGTAATATTGTTAAATTGTCCCATAGCCTTGTCAAGTAGCATAGAGTACTGTGCATATGCCTTGTACATTTCTATATTTTCTTTTTCAAGATTTACATTATTACCATCTTGAAGCACATCGCTTTCGTCTTCGATTACACTAACGCTAATGTTACCGCCTTTTCCTGCACTCATAGCCTCATTAAGAACGTCGTCAAAAACAAGATGCTTTGACTTGTAATCAGGTGTTTCAATATTTGCAATGTTTTGAGAGTGAATTTGTTGCTCAAGCCATGCAATATTTACACCAGCTTCTATGGTTTTAAAATTTGTAGAATTAAAAAACATATGTAAATCTCCTTTTCTGTAAAATAATATTATTAATAGTATAATAACACAGTATAAAGGAATAATCAAGTAAAATTAGCCTACTTTTTCGCCGCTTCTTAGCTTTTTATCTGCTTGAATATAAGTATTCCTAAGCTCTTCTATCATAGTTATTACAGTAGGAAGCTCTCCAATTTCTTTTTTCATATTGCACTGAATTGAAACGTAGATGAAAAAATCGTAAAGTGAGTTTAAATCCTTAGAGATGTCTATAGAGTCGTCCAAGGTAGTTTGCAAATGTCTTAAAATCTTTTGACCTTTTTGAAGTGAGGTATTTGCACCACTGTAATCCTTTTCTTCAATCGCTTTTATTGCAAGTGTAAACTGTTTTAATAAACCATCATAAAGAGCGGTAAGCATGTCTGCGGGGGTCATGGTCATAATTGATTGTTGTTTATATGCTTGATATGGATTATTTCTCATATTATATTCCTCAAATCTTTAATGTTTTATTAATACCCTGAACCAAATTGTTGGGTTAAATAACCTAAATCTGTATTGTAGTTTGAAAGAGCAGTTTCCATTGCTGTAAAGCTTGCCCAATACCTTGCACTTTCTTGTTCGTATCTATATTTTAAAGTTTCTATAGTGCTTTCAATATCATCAAGTCTACTGCTTAAGTCATTGTTATCTTCTGTTGCTCTACCTTCAACACCTGCTAAAGCGACAAGTGTACCAGGGTTTGCAGAACTTGTATTTGCGACGCTGTTTACTATTTCATCAAACTGAGCGGCAAGTCCGTCTTGTGAAGATGTAAATAGAGTCATAACACTAGTAGGGTCGTTTGATAAAGCTTGTCTTAAAGCGTCTTCATCAATTGTAAGTGTACCAGAAACTGCTTCGTCATCAAAGAATGAAGAGGTTTCTATACCAATTTGATAAAGTGCAAGACTTGAATCATCGGGCTTTGTGTAAACAGCAGTTCTAAGTTGGCTTAAAAATGTAGTTATAGTACTGTCATTTCTTAAAAGACCAACTTGTGTTTTTTCTTCCCAAAGTTCAATTTCTCTATCAGTCATTTCCTCTTTTTGAGCGTCTGTTAGAGGTGGATAATCTTTATAATCAGCATCTTCTGATACATATCCATTTAAAAGTTCTACCATTTTATTATAGTCTTCAACAAATCCTTTAAATGCATCAATAATAACATCATCATCTCTTACAGTTGAAACTGTTGTTTCAACATAATTTCCTGCATCATCTTTTTCGCTTACAGATGTGAGCTGCATTGAAACACCATCAATTTCAAATGAATTACTGCTTCTAGTTGTTTCAACTCCATTAATAATTACACTTGCATCCTTACCTTCGGTTACTGCACCTGCTGCAATTGAGCCTGCGCTAGCACCAGTGCCAAGTGTTATATCATCGCTTCCAAAAAGTGCATCCATAGGTGGGGCAGGGTGGAACATAACCTCTCCGTTTTCGCTCAGTACAAGTCTGCCGCCTGAGAATGAAGCGATAAATCCGTCATATGTTGTGCTGCTTGGTGGATTATCAGTTTTACCTGTAAGATCACCTAAGGTTGTAATTGTGTCACTTGTACTTGAGAATTTTGAAATTTCATCTTTTAAATAATAAACATCAGAAATTAAAGTGTCTTCTGTGGCTATGTTTGAGTTATCTGTAAAGTTAAATCCCATGGCAAGTGCAAGGTCTGTTTTTTGTGCCTCAGCCACTGCGGAGCCGCTTGTTGTGTTTACGTCTGTTTTATTAAATTCAACCAAATAACCCTCTTTAACATCTAAGTTACCTGTTGTAGTATTATAAGTAATGTTTCCGTCAAATTCTTCGGTAAGCCAAGTGTTAAATGCGGTACTAACTTCTGATGCAGAATATGTTGCATCACCTTCTTTTGCAGTTAGTGTAAATGTTTTAGTCTCGCCATTTACCGTCATGGAAAGTGAAGCAGAAGTAGTTTCGTAAGTGCTATCAAGTCCACCATTTGCGGCTTTTACTGTAGCAGTTGTCAAATATTCACTTGCAACAGATGAAGGAGGAGTAATTATACTATCTCCAAAAAGTTCTGATAAAATATTGCCTGATGTTTGTTTCATATCTATACCAAAGCTTGAACCTGTGTTATTTGCTGTAATGCTCATGGTATCAGATAGGGTAGAGTAATTAAGTGTAACACCGGCAGAGCTTCTGTTAACAGTGTCTATCATTGAAGCTACTGTGGTATCGCCATCAAAACTAAAGTCTACACCATTTATACTAAATTCAAATTTATCACCAGAGCCTACTTCGCCTAAAGTTTGAGATGTATTAAACGAAGATGAACTACCAGGTTTAATTCCTAAAAGAGTTGCATTTGAACCTGTGATGATAAGTTCATGTCCAGCTTCAGTTGTGCCGTCTGCATTTTTTATACCTATCCCAAACACAAGATTGTTTGAGCTCGTGTCAAAAGAAGCTTCGACAGCTGTACCGAACGCTCTTGAAATTTGGTCATTGATAGTAGCTAAAACATCATCACTTGTAATAGTGTATCCATCCATGCTGGCACTGCCTTTTACATCACTTAAATCAATAGTTTTTGTGACGCCATCAAGTGTAATGTCAAAGGAAAGACCTGCACTAAAATCTATACCTGTTCCTTGTAAAGATTTGCCTACAACAGCACCTGCTGTATTTGTGACATTTGAAGTATTTGCATCAGAAAAACCTGTTAAAGCAAGACCTTTAGCAGTTGATTTTGATGAGTCGACAGTGACAGATGTAGAAGAATCTGAAACTATTCGAAGTTTACCTTCATAAATTTCTGCAGTGGCACCTGAAACACCAGCAGCTTTAAAAGCATCATTAAAAGCTTTTGCAAGTTCATCCTCATTTGTTACATGATTTAAATTTACATCAACTGTTGTAGAACCAACTTTCAAACTTACTGTTTCTTCAAAGTTCTTAGAAAGATTTTCACTTGTAAAAATTGAAGTACCATCTTCAAGTGTAGAATTTCCAACTATAGTTTGATTTCCACTTAACTTTTCAGAAGACTTTAAACTAGCAGCAGTTGCAAGTTGTGTTACAGCTATTTTAAGATCGCCTGAAAGTGCAGAGTTTGATGTACCCGATACTTTAACGGCACTTCCACTTGTTACAGATGAAATCATTGTATTAAAGAAATCTGTAGTTGCAAAGTTAGTGCTTAAAGTAGAGCCATAAGATGTATCAAAATATTTATTGTAAAAGCTGTTAATTTCATCAATTACCTCACGGTAAAGGTCTTGTTTCCATTCTAATTGTTGTTTTTCAGCTTCTGCTCTGTCAATTTTTGTCTGTGTGCCTGAAAGCATTTGTTCTACAAGCGCATCGGTATCCATTCCAGACATCAGTCCTGAAATTCCACTTGTGCCTGAACTTACACTGTAGTAAGATGAGGAGTTAATACTGCTCATTTTTTATTCCTCCATTTCTAAATTAGCTTGCCGGGTTTAATTTTTTTTACCGCCTTTAGCTTTGTCGTGTTATAATATCTGTTTGCAGCGGCTGTTCCGCTTTTGTTTAGTTTTTCTATTTCCTTTAAAATTGAGTTTCTTTCGGCTTTTAAATGTTCAAAAAGTAAAGCTTCATTCTTTACAAGTCTATTTGCTATTGCCTTTATATTAAGAGAGAGGTCAAATATTTCTAAAAGAGTTTCATCAACGTCTTTCTTATTGCAAGAGTTATTTAGAGCATCTCGAAGCCGTCTATCTTTTACAGCCTCACTGCTGATTTTTTTATCCAGTTCTCGCATACTATCAAATAAATCTGCTCTTTTTTTCATGCTGTCAATAATTTTGTCTGAAGTTTCAACCACAGTGCTACTAGTAATTTCTTCAAGTTTTAAAAACAACACTTTTTTTTCATTTAACATGTCTAAAACATGTGAATAGTTATTACTCATGCTATACAGCTAAAGCGCTTTCATAAGCTTTTGCTGCGCTGCGAGGAAAATAAAGAGGTTTGCCGACATAGTTAATATCAACGCTAGCTCTTTCTAAAACATCAAGTGATACTCCGCCACGAGTATAAGTGAAATTAACATCTTTAATATCCCACTCATAAGTCATCTCGGTAGGTGTGTACTGTGTAGTAAGATTATCGTCTTGCCAAGATATGCTAACACTGCCAGCGGCAGGAAGAAACACTGTCATAGATCTTGGAAGGTCGGTCATTTTTTGACGTACCAGTGAACCTATAGTAGTGCCATCTGTTACATCTCCAACACCTCGTCCAATTGTTATTACATTTGAAATGTATTCATTAAAATTTGATTGTGCATTGTTTTTATATTCAGCTGCACTGTCAGTTAAATTTAAATGTCCCAAAGACTTTCTTGATTGGTAAGTGTCAACACGCAGTCTAGCAGGCTGGGAATTTAATTCAAATCGTCCAAGTTCAGTGTTAACCCTTGCAAGCGGTAAAGGGTTGTTCTTGTATTCCAGTTTTGCATGTTCTACTTGAATTTCGTATTTTCCAGGATTTGTACTGATTTGTAATACATTTTGCATATATAAGTTCACCTCTTATCATTTAAGTAATTATTTTTAGCGCAAATAGCTCATTAAGCTATTTGGTAAAACTCTTGATCCCATTTGCTGTACTACTTGCAAAATAAATTCATCTTGAGCAAGAGTTTTTACAGCTTCTTCATCATCTGTTCCCATAAGTTCATGTATTCTTATAGTATAAGTATCAATGCTTTTTTCAAGTTTAGTTTCCATATTTTCTAAAAAGTTCACTCTAGCACCCATATCAGAAAGGTGAGCGCCGAAAGTGTTAGCTAAATCGTCTAAGTGGTCAGTAATTCCACCTATGTTCTCAATATCACCTGCCATTACAGCATCTTCAAGTTCTACTAAGGCATTAAAGATATTGTTTGAATAGCCTGTTTCTGCATCCGCACCATATCCGAAAATTTCTATTCCTGAATGAGAAACAAGAAAAGCGGTATCTGGGTCAACGTTGCTTCCACTCATCTTAAGTCCGATGCCTATGTCCATATATACATCATCATCCATCGGAATTTCTTTTTCAACCATAGTTCCGCCTTCGTCAGCCATATAAAAATATGTTCCGTCAGCACGTTTTTGAATATCAGCCATTGCAACGCCATTGTATTCAAGCATTCCATCAGCCGCAATTGAAAATGGGGGAGTCTCACTTGAGTTTGTCCCACCAAAAACAAATCTCTCTGCAAACATAGTGTTTGAATATGCATGTAGTTCTTTAGAAATTGCATTTAGCTCTTTTGCAATAGCTTCCCAACCTGCAGAACCTTGTGGTTCATTGCCAGCTTTAATTCCAAGTGAATTTGCTCTTGATAGCAAATCTCTAATTTGAAGCATTGCATCTTCTGCAATTGCAAGTTCGTCTGAAATTGCACCTATGTTTCCAAGTTGAGTTTCAGCATTATATTTATCCATTTTAATATTCATAACTTTAGAACCTGCCGATAAATCATCAGAAAGTTTTGAGAAACGATTACCTGTTGAAATTTGCTGCATAGTAGTGGCAAAGTCACTTTTTGCACCTGATAAATATTTTAGATAATTTCTACTCATAGATGAGTCTGCAACTCTCATAATAATACTCCTTTTTTATCTTAAATTTATAGACCTACACGACCCATTCTGTTTATAATCGTGTCTAAAAGTTCATCCATAACTGTCATAACTCTTGCAGCAGCTTCATAAGATTTTTGATACTTTAGCATATCTGCAGTTTCTTCATCACTACTAACACCAGAAATAGCTTCTCTTTGGTTTAAAAAGTCATCTGCAATATTTCCGTAAGACTCTTGTCTTCCGATATTAAAGCTTAAATCAGATGCAAGTGTTGTAAGATAGTTTACTTCAAAATCTACAAGGCTACCTGTAAATGTTTCGCCATAAGTATTAAATGTATAGTCAGATGAGGTAAGTTTAGTTGCTATTTCTTGCGCATAATCTTCAACATGTTCATCTAAGCTGTACATAAAGAATGTAGGGCCATTTAGCTCCCAGTCTTTACTAATTGAAATGTTTTCTGCGGTTACACCGTAAAGACCAGTTGTTCCATTTTCTTTTTGAGAACCTAGAAGTTGTTTGTAAATTATGTTTCCTGTAACTGGGTCTGTCAGTGGATTTCCGTCTGCTCCAAGTTGGGGTAAAGTGGTGTTTGCAATATCAGCAAGTGCTGCTGCAAATGTATCAATTTGATTTCTATAATATACTATGCCTTTATAAGGCTCTGCATTTGGTAGGGTTAAGTTGTTTCCAGCACCATTTATGTAGTGCATAGAAGCAAGTACAGTACCTCCTGATGCTTTAAACATATTTCCATCTGATCTCCAGTTTAAGCTAACTGTTTGATGATCTTCATCAATTTGTAAAATAAGGTCATCACTTTCTTTACCTGAAACTATCGTGTGTCCTCCGAAATCAACATCAACAGTTCCGTCTGATTTGTCAGTAACAACTATATCTCCATAACTGCTAAGTTCATCTAAAAGCAAGTTGCGCTCATCTAAAAGTTCGTTTGGTCCATAGTGTTCATTTGGGTCATTGATAAGCAAGGTAGGGTCGGAGCCAATTATGTGGTTTAAATGTGCAATTTGAGCTGAAATATCATTTACTCTGTTTATATCAATTTGTAAGTCCTCTGTATACTGAGTTGCAACAGCGGATAAATTTGTATCTAGCTGATGTAGTACTTGTGTTATGTTTTCAAATGCAGAAAGTACAAGTGTAGCATGACTTTCACTTGTTGGTTCTTGAATGAAACCATTTAATCTGTCAAACAGTCCGCTCATTGCACCATAAAGTCCTGCTTCATCTGTAAGGTCAGCACCATCTCCAAGTGCATCTTGTACAGCGTTTAGAATTTCTGAACTTTTTCCATGATATGCCGCATTTGAATATTCTTCTCTAAAACGTTGATCCAAAAAGCTGTCCCTAATTTGAGCAACACCTAAAGATTCTACACCTTGTCCTAGTGAGCCTATGGTACTTGTTGCCACTCTTTGACTTGCAACAGATGGATAAATTGAAGCGGTTTCTACACGCTGTCTTGTGTAACCTGCGGTAGATGCATTTGCCAAGTTGTGTCCTACTATGTCAAGCGATTTTTGATTTGAAAAAATTGAACTTTTTGCCGCCTCAAAACCCATAAATGTAGATCTAATCATTTGTAAAACTCCTTTATATCTTTCCAGTAAAAGATGATTTATTATATGTTGTCCCTGTTTTCTTTCCATTTTGTGAATACGTGCCGCTGGCATTTCCTTGTGAAATCCCTAAAAATCGCATTTCCATATTGACTATGCTCATAGAAACACTATTGAGCTCCTTAATTAAATCAGCAGATTGTCGCAGTTTGATAAATATGGGTTCAAAAACTTTCTTATCTTCGATATTTAATATTTCTAAAATTTGAGTTGTTGTTAAGTCTTTAAAACCACAGATATTTGCGGCTGCCATTCTTTTGTCCTCTATATTTTTTAGTTGCATGTATAAAGCCTGTCCTGCTTGCACAGCATGCTCTGTCATTTCAGAGTTATGTTCAAGTAAAGACTTCCTTTTTTCTTCCTCAGTTTTCACCATGGAATTTAAGTGCTCTAAAAGTTCAAGATTACAGTCTAAAAATACTTTTAATTCATTAGTCATCAAATTTCTCCTAAATTTATAATAGCATCGTTCTGTTCATTATTGCACTGGCAATTTCGTCTGATGTTGTGGGGCAGTTATCGCCCTTATAAAGCTCTTTAAGAGAATTTAAACGTGCTTCACTTACATTAATTTCACTTTTTACAGCATTAATACTTGCCTTTACTTCTTTAGAGTAAGCAGTTTGAAAACTTGCGCTAGAGCTCACACTAATTGTGTCTTTAGTAGGCATTTCTTTTTTCTTTTCTGACACTTCCTCTGATTTAACAGCAGGTTTATTATTTATTGACAGTTGAGTGTTCATTTTGTATCTGTCAAATACTCCCTTTATTTCCATAAATTAACACCTCTTTTTATATAAATTGTACAAATACTTACATATAATTATTCCTGTTATATTTATACACCAAAATCACAAAAACTAAATACCAGAATTAAAATTTTTTTAATTAAAAATTGACATTATAAAGTTAAATATGTAAGATTTACCATGTTAACCCAGTAAAGTGAAAGATTTAATGATTTTTGCAGAGAATTTGTATGTTGGTAATCATTTGTAAAATTTATCTTAGGGTTTTTAGATGTTTTAACTAAAAAAAATCATAATATATGGATATAATTAAAAACGATATATCATAATAGCATATTAAAACTAAAATTGAGAATTTTAATTGTTATAATTATACAAAAAACTACAAAATACATACATGTGTAATTGTGCGTTATTATGTCGAAAAGATAAATTTTCACTTTACTTTTAGTTGTTGTTGCAGTATAATAATTTTCAGAAGGAATATTATATATAAATAAGAAAAGTTATTGGAGGTTTTCTTATTTACTTGAAACAGAAAAATAAGGTAATTAATTAAAGGAGCGTGAATTAATATGAGCACTTTTATCGATCCGAATTTTATTGTGCCTATGGAAATTGAAAGTAAAATTTCGCAGCAAAATGTAATTAATGCACAGTCACCATCTGACATACCATTTCAAAATCTTTTAACAGACTTGATAAACGAAACAACAAATGCAATGGAGGTTTCAGAAATTGATTCCTATAACCTTGCAATGGGGGAAGTTGATAATTTGGCTCAAGTTCAAATTAATTCGTTAAAGGCAAGTACAATGTTGCAAACTACAGTTCAAGTTACTACAAGAGCTGTTAATGCTTATAAGGAAATAATGAGCATGCAACTATAAGTTTTATTACTTAACTTAGATTAATTGCGGGAGAATTGAATGTGGAAAAAATTAAACAGGGATTTAATAACATAAAGGTACAAATTGTTGAGTTACCAAACAAAAAGAAATTTTTATACGGGGGAATTGCAGCAGGCATAATTGTTTTTGCTGTGCTTCTTACTGTCTTTTTAAATAGTTCAAACGGCGCATATTCAGTGCTTTATGAAAACTTAGAGTCTACTGAGAGCGCTCAAGTTTTTAGCGAGCTTAAAACAATGGGTGCAGATGCCAAGCTTAATTCAAGTGGTCAAGTAATGGTGCCACAAGATGAGTTTGATATATGGCTTTTGCAGCTTGCGGCACAAGGCTATCCAAAATCGGCTCCTACATATGACATATTTGAAAGCAACACAAGTATGTCGGCAACAGAAGCTGAGATGCAACAAGTGCTTGTTCACCAGCTTCAAGACAGAGCACAGGTAACACTTGAAAGAATTGATGGTGTGCTTGAGGCTATTGTTACAATTAATATGGCAGAAACAAGTGATTATATCTGGGATGAGGCAACAGACGATGCTGTTGGAAGCACCAGTGTTTTACTTACACTTTCTGATGGAGTTGTGCTTGATGCAACACAAGTAACTGCAATTAAAAACTTAATAGCTTTTGGTGTGCCTAAGATGGTACCTGAAAACGTTGTGGTCGTTGACGCTGCCACGTCACTTGAACTTGGTGCTGAAGATGGACTTGAAAACACAGTGTCTGTAAATGAAAATTTTGAACTTGAAAATATTGTACAAACTCAACTTGAAGATAGCATTATGCGTCTTTTAGCACCAAGATATGGTGATGATGGTGTTGTTGCATCTGCAAAGGTTACGATAAATTATGATAAAATGCTTACAGAACAGATGGAACTTTTAGAAAGCGAAGATGGAGATGGATATCCTACAAGTACATCTGGTGAATATAATGGTGCGGGTGACGAAACAATTGAAGATATAGTAGGAGAAGAGGATAATACGGATATTCCAGATTATTCTTATACGAACCCTGATGATCAAACTTCTTATTATGCGTGGGACACACAAATTTATTATTCTTACATAAAAACTCAAGTTGAATCCGGCAATGCAGAGCTTGAGCGTGCAACAATTTCTGTTATGGTTGATGAAGATAATATGACACAAGAAAGAAGAGAAGAACTTACAAGTTTAATCTCTACAGGTGTTGATATTCCTGCAGAACAAATTTATGTGTCTTCATTTGTTGCTATGGGAGAGGCTGAAGAAACTGATCCTGTAGTTAATCCTGAACCAACTGTAAATCAGTGGTGGACAATAATTCCATGGTGGGGGTACCTTGCAGCAGGTGGTTTATTATTTATTATAATTATTCTATTTATTATTATCTCGTTTAAACGTTATCACAATGCAAAAGCAGTTGAAATTACAAGTATTTTAGAAGACGAGAAAAATGCGGAAATTGAGGAATATAAGAGAAAGCTTGCAGACATGGCAAAATCGGAAGATCAAGAGAAAAATGCTGCAATCATTGAAGAGGTTAAAGCGTTTACTCAAGTTAATCCCGAAGCTGCAGCAAGCCTTATCAGAGCATGGCTGAAGGAGGAATAAGTTATGGCGGCAACTAAAAAGCAAAGCGGTATTTCAGCTGCCACTAGAGCGGCTGCTGTAGTTGTAGCGGTAGGAGCAACAAATGCTTCACACATCTATAAGCATTTAAGAGAAGAAGAAATTGAAAAATTAACACTTGAAGTAGCAAAGCTTAATGAACTGCCTCCTGAAGAAATGCAGGGGATAATTGATGAGTTTTATGGGCTTTGCATGACACAAAAAGTTGTATCTGAAGGTGGCGTAGTTTATGCTAAAGATATACTTGAGAAAGCCTTTGGTCAACAACAAGCATTATCTTATATGGATCGTGTGTCACAAGCTATGCAAGTGCGTGCAATGGAGTTTGTAAGAAAAGCAAACTATAAAAATATTTTAATGGTAGTTCAAGGTGAACATCCTCAAACCATTGCGTTTATTTTATCATATGCAAAAGCGGCACAAGCATCGAAAATTATAGCAGAACTTCCAAAAGAAATACAACTTGAAGTTATTAAAAGAATAGCATCTCTTGAAAATATAAGTCCAGAAGTAATTTCTGCAATTGAAAGATTGTTAGAACCTAAGTTTACTACGGCTGTCACTGCAGATGCTGTTGAGGTTGGCGGTATTAATTATGTTGCCGATATCATGAATAATATTGATAGAAGCACAGAAAAACGCATATTTACAGAACTTACAAAAATGGATGCCACATTATCAGAAGAAATTCGCAAGCTTATGTTTGTATTTGAAGATATCATTTTACTTGATGATATGTCCATACAACGTGTTCTTCGTGATGTTGACCAGCAAGATCTTGCTGTCGCAATTAAAGGTTCTTCAGATGAAGTTAAAGAAACACTGCTTGATAACGTATCGGCACGTGCGAGAGAGTCTATACTTGAAGATATTCAGTATCTTAAAAACTTGCGCATGAAAGACGTTGAAGATGCACAACAAAAAATTGTTTCTATTATCAGAAAACTAGAAGAAGAAGGCGAAATCGTAGTTTCCAAAGGAGGAGAGGACGATGCCATCATTAGCTAATGTTTTTAAAAAACAAAACGTTTCGCAAACTGTAGAAGTTGTTGCTATTCCAGATATCAAGCCAAAAGAAAAAATTGTTGAGGTGTTAAAAAACACTGTACCAGTTGAAGAAAATCTTGATTCATCAAAAAATATTGATGAACCGAATTTGGAAAGCACACATGAAACTGATTTAATTGATGATGTTAATGGAGAAGATGTTATTAGTAATGAAAACAGTTTTACTCCATTTGTCCCCGAAAGAGTTGAAGTGGCAGAACCAGAAGTAGTGCAAGTTTTGCCTACAAAAGAAGAGTTATCAGAACTTTTTGAGGATGAAATTAAAGAAATACAAGCTAGGGCATACGAAAATGCATACAACAAAGCATATGAAGATGCTCTCTCAAGAAAAAAGGGCGAGCTGACAAAAATTATTTCAGATGTTGATGACTGCCTTTTGAAAATGCAAAATTTACATAAAGAATATTTAGAAAAATATGCATTAGAACTTAAATTTCTTGCAGTTGATGTAGCTGAAAAAATGATTATGGATAAAATTTATGAAGATGAACTTGTTCTTAAAAAATTAGTTATTCAAACTGTTGACAGCATTAAAAATTCTTCTTGGCTTGAAATAGAACTTAGCCAAAGGCTTGAGAAACTCATTACTGCGGTTAGAGAAGAGCTTGCAAACAGCAATTTGCAAGGAAGAGTTTCTGTAACTGGTAAGACAGGTGCAGATGACCTTGTAAGAATAAATTCTGAAAAAGGAACCATAGTTGCAGATGTTTCACGACAGGCTGTTAACTTAAAAGAATTATTTAAATCTGCAAAATAAGTACTTATGTGAGGTGTTTTAATGCTTAAAACTAAGAATATGTCTGAATTATTTGACAATACAAGATCAAGACAAATACTACGATTTGCAGATTTAAAATCACATGAAGGAAAAATAAGTAAAATTCAAGGCATGACTATAGAGGCAACAGGCCTTACGGCAAGTATTGGCGATATATGTCATGTAAAGATAAATAAAAGTGTTAATCCACTGGTATGTGAAGTTGTTGGTGTTTCTGAGGACAAAGCATATCTAATGCCTTATGAAGAGACAGATGAGATAGGTTATGGCTGTCCTGTAATAAACACTGGCGATAAAATGAAAATTTACGTATCTGATGATATAATTGGAAGAACTGTAAATGCCTTAGGTGTTCCGATAGATAATGGGCCTGAGCTTACAAATGTATCCACTGTACCTATAAACGGTGTTCCCGTAAATCCGCTTGATAGGCCACCAATTTCAGAAGTTATGGAACTTGGAATTAAAGTGGTTGATGGACTTTTGACAATTGGAAAAGGGCAGAGGATTGGTATTTTTGCAGGTTCTGGTGTAGGAAAAAGTACATTGATGGGCATGATAGCTCGAAATGTTAAGGCGCAAATGAATGTAATTGCACTGGTGGGCGAGCGTGGCCGTGAGGTTTTAGAGTTTATTAACCGCGATTTAGGTAAAGAAGGTCTTAAACGCTCCGTTTTAGTTGTAGCAACTTCTGACCAACCTGCTATGATGAGATTTAAATGTGCTCAAACAGCAACAGCAATCGCCGAATATTTTCAAAAGCAGGGAAAAGATGTACTTTTGATGATGGACTCACTTACAAGATTTGCAATGACACAAAGAGAAATTGGACTAAACACAGGTGAAGCACCTGTGGCTAGAGGATACACACCGTCGATTTATTCAGCACTTCCAAAGCTGTTAGAGCGTTCTGGTAATTTTGAAAAAGGCTCTATAACAGGAATTTACACCGTGCTTGTTGAAGGAGATGATACCAATGAACCGGTCGCTGATACAGTTAGAAGTATAGTTGATGGACACGTGGTTTTGTCCCGTTCTATAGCTGCAAAAAATCATTATCCTGCAATTGATGTACTAAATAGTGTTAGTCGTTTAATGAATGACATAGCAAGTAAAGAGCAAAAGGCGATTGCAAGTAAGCTTCGTAATATGATGGCAATATATAAAGATAATGAGGATTTGATTTCCATTGGTGCCTATAAATCAGGCACCAACCCACAGCTTGATAATGCAATTTTGCATATGACAAAAATTGATGACTTTTTAAAGCAAGATGTAAATTTATCGGTAAGCTATGCCGACACTTTAAAAATGATGGAAGAAGCGGTAATTTAAAGGAGTAAATTATGAAAGCCTTTACCTTTTCTTTAGAAAAAATGTATAATTATAAAGAGCAAATATTAAATGTAGAAAAAAACACCTTAGCTCAGTTAAGAGCAAAAAGAGATGAAATTTCAGATAAAATTAACTACTTAGAAGAAAGTAGAGTGCAGAAAAAAGCTGAAATGAGTGAAAAAACTTCAACTGGAATGTCTGTTTTTGACTTGCAGTCTTATAACTTTATGATAGAGAATATGCAAAAGCAAATTAAAGTTTTAAAAGAGGAACTTAAAAAACAGGAAATTTTAGTTGAAAAACAAGTTGAGGTTGTAAAACTTGCCAATATGGATATGACAAGCCTTGAGAAACTTGAAAGCAAACAAAGAGAAAATTACAATAAAGAAGTATCAAAGCAAAATAGTGAAGAAATTCTTGAAATAGTTACAAATGCCTTACATCAAAATTAATGGATATACACATTATTGAAAGGAGGTGAGAGTATGAGTACAAGTTATGTACAGGATATGGTTTCGGTTTCAGGACAAGCTGGAATTGGAAGAAGTAAAAGTGTAACTTCAAGTGGACAAAATGTTTCAAATAACCCGTTTCTTCAAATTTTTTCAAATATGGTGGAAGCTCAATATTTACAAAATGATGAAGATATGATTATTAATGGCAACATCTTATCGGCACAAGAATTAATTGCAATGCTCATGAGTGGTTCAGAGTCTTTAGAGAATGTTTCTTTTGAACAATATGCAAATTTATCCACAAATGAAAACAGTAGTGTAGTAAATTTTTCAAGCGAGTTTTCTGCGCAAATGTTAAGTTCACTTTTAAACACTCAAACGCAGTCTGATACAAAGTCTTCGTTTATAGATTTTTTACTTAGCAAAGGTCTTACACTTGAAAATATAAATCAGTTAAATTTAGGTTCTACAAGCACATCTTCCAGTACTCAAAATTCTGATTTTTCAAGTTTTTACTCAGGTGAAAGCAACTTTTTAAAAGCAGTTGACTTAAGTAAAAAAGTATTAAGTGATACTGACTCAGCAGACTACAACACTGATTTAGCTGCAATTATTTCAAATTTAAATAGTAGTACTAAATCTGAAGCTGTGACCGGTATAGAAAGTTTTTCGGAAAATTCTATGCTTTTGACGCAGATTGAAAATGGAGTAAAAGAGAATATTAAAGCAAATATCTCTGAATTTACCTTAAAACTGTATCCAGAGTCCCTTGGTGAAATTACCGTTAAAATAATAAATGAAGACGGTGTAAAATCTCTTGAAATTATAGCAGCAAGTGCTAAAACAGCTATGTTAATTAATGATGAAATTCCAGCACTTAAAGATGCGCTTTTAGGAATGCAAATTGAAGTTAAAAACGCAGTTGAAGCTTCAAGTCAATCAAGCTCATCTAATATGCAGAATTTTAATTTTTCATCAAATGACTTTACAGGAAGACAGTGGAACTTTACCCAAAGCGACAACCAATCACAAAACTTTACACAAGATGAAGCTCAAGAAGATACACAAACTAAGATTTTAGATGTAGCGGAAAATGAACTTAATATTTATGTGTAAAAATCTATTAGAAAGGAAGAAAACAAAGTGAGCGATATTAATTCTGCAAGCTCGGTATCAAAAACATCTTCACAGTACAACGTTGTTTTTGAAGAGGAAAATGCAAATGCAGAGCTAGGTTCAATGGATTTTTTAAATCTTTTGGTTTTACAAATGCAAAATCAAGATTTTATGGAACCTATGGACAACTCTCAAATGATGGAACAAATGGCGACAATGTCAAACATGCAAATGATGGAAGAAATGGCTGCTTATTCAAAATCAAACTACGCATTATCTCTTGTAGGTAAAGAAGTTACGGCTTCAAGATTTACAGTAGGTGGCGATTTAGATACAACATCAGGCGTGGTTGAAAAAGTTTCACTGGTTGATAATGAATATGTTGTTTATGTTGGCGGTAAAACTTATACGCTTGATCAAATTATGTCACTTGGTACATCAAACAGTGTAGTTTCAGCATCAAATTACTCGGTTAAAGCAAGCGATTTAACATCAGATTCAGTTATTCTTAACTGGCAATCACCAACGGAAGACCCTGTGGTTTCATCAGAACTTTCTTATACAGTTTATTATTCTCAAGATGGTCCATTTGAAACTGTTGAAGAGGTTGAAATGGGACAAAAAGTTGGGGTTGCAAATCAAAAAGAGCTTTATACTGAAGTTGTTTCAAATTTAAATCCGGGCACTATCTATTACTTAAATGTTTTGGTTACAGACAACTTAGGAAACAAAACTGTATATAAACCAACTCAAATAAGAACACTTTCGTTTGAGGATGAGGCTTATGGATGATATTAGAATGAGATTTTATAATCCGCTTATCAGTCAAACTCCCATAAATACTAAAGCTCAAAGTGTTAGTACAAATACTACAAACACAGAGCAGGGTGTTGATTTCTCTGAAGTTTTAGCAGAAAAAATGGCAAACGTCAATTTTTCAAAACACGCAATACAAAGAGTTATGGAGAGAAATATTGATGTAAGCGAAGACAGCATGCTTCGTTTAAACGAGGGCATGAAAATGGCAAGTGAAAAAAATTTAAAAGATGCACTTATCATTGTTGATAAAACTGCATTTATAGTAAATGTACCAAGCAATACAGTAATTACCACTACACAAAATGACGACTTAAAAGGAAATGTTTTTACAAATATTAACGGCACTGTAATTATATAAGCGGGACTTTTAGACGTTTATCATATCTTGACTGACAGATGGATATGGCAGTGCATAAAAGGAGAAAAATAATGAATAGAGCGATGTTTTCTGGTGTTGCAGGTCTAAAGTCACACCAAACAAAAATGGACGTTATCGGTAATAATATCGCAAACGTCAATACCTATGGGTACAAAGCACAGCGCGCTGTTTTTAGTGATGTATATTACCAAACAATAAGAGGCGCTTCAGAAGGTACAGCCACTCAAGGTGGTACAAACCCATCAAGTGTAGGTTACGGTTCAATTTTAACAGCTGTTCAAGCTCAAATGTCTACATCAAGCATGCAATCAACAGGTTTTGGTTTAGATGTTGCTATAGCTGGCGAGGGTTTTTTACAAGTTATGGATGGTGATGGAAATATTTTCTACACCAAAGCAGGTCTTTTAGACTATGATGCAAATGGTTATTTAATTGATATAAACGGTAACTTTGTACTGGGTTCAACTCAAGTTGATGGTGATCCTAATACTCAAAAAATTAAACTTGACGACATCGGTGTAGTTCCTGCTCAAACACCTACAGCAGAGGTTACAATTAATAATATTGAATACACCGTAAATACTACAAACCCAACTGAGTATGGAAATGGAAATTTAACATTTAGCACAAATAGCACTATGCCCGCAGGACTTGCTGCACAAGCAACAATTTCAAGCACAGGTTCACTACTAGTTGAATTAAATGAAACTCAATCATTTAACTCTTTGGCAGAACTTAATGCTGCAATAAATGATGCGATTTTGGAGGCAAACGGCGGTGTAGAGCACCCAGCAGGCACATTTACAATTTCAGCATCTGTTGACCCATTTGCAAGCGGACCTTTAACAGGTGAGCAAATTATAGCACCAGCAGGCGGTATTGATAAAGGTACTATCACAGGTGCTGATGCAAGCGCAGGCTTTTTCGGTGGAATAATGAGCATAGTTGATGTAAGCTCAGACTTTACAGGTGAGGGAGATGTTTTAGGTAATGCATTTACCGCAACTTTCAATGATGTGACTCCATCATGGGATCTTTCATTCACAGTTGGAACAAAAACTTACACTGGTTCAATTAACGATGGCGAGCAAGCTGCAACTTTACTGCTAAAATCAGCTGATGGAGATTACATAGAAGTAGACAACCCAGGCTATAATGCAATGACTATGGCTTTTGGTGCGACTGCACCTACGGCAGGTGATGTATTAAATGCTTTTGACCCTGCAAATACAATAACAGTTACACCATCTGTAGTATCACCTAACATGGGCTTTGGCAATGAAAGCTTTGCACTTACAGGCGGTACAGAGGGCGGACCTGTTGATTTAAATCAACTTTCAGGAATCGCAATAGGCCAAAACGGTACTATTTCAGTTACACATGCTGTCTTAGGTACTATGGCAGTAGGTAAAATATCTCTTGCAACATTTGCAAATCCAAGTGGTTTGCAACTTGAGGGTAGCAACTACTACTCAACAACAGTAAACTCTGGCGAGCCATTCCTTACAGACCCAGGAAGTGACGGAACTGGCACATTAATGGCAAGCACACTTGAAATGTCAAACGTTGACCTTTCAGAGCAATTTGCTGAAATGATAACTACCCAACGTGGTTTCCAAGCAAACTCACGTGTAATAACTGTAACAGACACTATGCTTGAAGAGCTTATTAATCTAAAACGATAATTATTTGTATCCCATGGTGGCAAATTTTTGTCACCATGGGGTAACTACGTTGAATTTTTATAAAGAATTAAAAACTAGACTTTTTTACAAATATATCAAAATTTTACTTGTAACTTTAACAGATTTTTGATATTATACTAGTATATATGAATATAAATTCATTTTTGGGAATGGAGAATTATTATGATTGTACTTACAAAACTTGATGATACGAAATTTATTGTAAATTCCGATTTGATTGAAACGGTTGAAGAGCGACCAGACACTACCATTAGACTTACTACGAAATCATATTACATTGTTAAAGAAAGTATGGATGAAATTATAGATAAAGTAATTGAATTTAAAAAGCATACAAACAATGCTAATTTTATAAGATAAATCTTTATGAAAGGTTAAGATAAATTATGAAAAAAAAATCTATTGACATAGCGTCGATTGTTGGACTTATACTTGCATTTGGATTGATTGTTTTCGGTATTGTTATGGGTGAAGACGAAAACGGCAATACTGCAATTTTAATGGAAAATATGTCAAGGTTTGTTGATGTTAACAGTATACTTATTGTTATAGGCGGTACCATTGCTGCTTTGCTTGTAATGTTCCCTTTAGGACAAGTCTTAAAAATGCCAAAGCATTTAATGATAATTATAATGCCACGTCAATTTGCACCTGAAATTTATATTGAGGCTATAGTTGAAGCTGCAAAAAAAGCTAGACTTAGCGGTTTGCTTTCACTTGAAGATGACATAGCACAAATGGAAAACGCTTTCATGAAAACCAGCCTTCAAATGGTTGTAGACTCAGTCGATCCTGAAGATGTTAAAACGCAAATGGAGTCTTGGCTTGATGGAATAGAAGAAAGACATATTCAAGACAGTGCGTTTTACGACAAAGGTGCTGCTTTAGCGCCAGGCTTTGGTATGATTGGTACACTTATAGGTCTTGTTAACTTGATGCAACAACTTGATGACCCTTCAAGCGTTGGTCCTGCGATGGCGGTTGCTCTTATCACTACTTTCTATGGATCTGTACTTGCAAACGTAGTTTTCTTGCCTATTGCAAATAAACTAAGAGTTCGTCATGATGAAGAATATCTATGTATGCAAATCATTAGCGTTGGTGTTGAAGCTATTCAAGAAGGTCAAAATCCAAACGTTATTCAAGAAAGACTTTTAAATATGTTACCTGAATATAAAAGAACAAAAGCTAGCAAAAAAGCTGGCGATGCAAAATCAGAATAATTTAATTTATAAAAACTATATGCAAGAAACGGAGTATGACTATGAAAAAAAGAAACGATGGAGGGGGAGGCGATTCCGGCGGTTGGCTAAATACCTATGCTGACATGGTAACGCTACTCTTGGCTTTCTTTGCGGTACTACTTAGTATGTCAACCACGGACGCACAAAAGTTCAATGCATTTATAGAAGGTTTTTCTGCTCTGCCTCCTGAAGAAATACAGGAAATTATTGCAGCGGGAGCGACTGGTGAGTCAGAAGATCCAGCATCAGAACTTTCAGAGCTTTATGATTCTTTAACTGAATACATTGAAGAGAATGCTTTACAAGATGATGTGAAAATTCAAATGCGAGGCGATATTATTAGCGTAACTTTTGATGGAGCAGCATTCTTTTACCCTGATGAATACAGAATACTACCTGAGAGTGTTCCAGTTGTAGATGCAATAGGACAAGCCTTAGTAGAGTTTCAAGAACAAATCCGTATGATAAATGTTTTAGGCTTTACCGCAACGGTTGAAAATGGAACGTATTGGTTGCTATCTGCCGAAAGAGCGGCAGTTGTTGTAGAGTACTTTGAATTCCAAAACGGCTTCCCAAAAGAAAAACTTGTTCCGCAAGGATATGGAAACCAGTTCCCTGTTGCAAGCAATGATACTGAAGAAGGAATGCGACAAAACAGAAGAGTTGAGCTTGTTATAATGGGACTTAATACAGACTCTGCTGTTGACATACCTGAAATTTTAGAAGATTTCCAATCAGGAGATAGTGAAGGTGAAACAAATACGACTGAAACTACTCCTACAGATGATACCCAGTCTACACCAACTGGTGATGCAGAAAACGAGGCTACATCGGCAGAAGAAAATACACAAGCCAGTCAAGATGAGGGTAATAGCGGCACAAGTCAAACAACAGTGAGTATTGAAGAACTTGAATAAAAATAGATTTTAAGGAGTGAGAATTTGTGGCAGAGGCATTATCCCAAAGTCAAATTGATGAATTGTTAAAAAGTGCGCAAAGCGGTGGAAGCTCAAATGTTTCAAGCACTGTACCTCAATTAAAAATAAAAGAGTATGACTTCTCTTCTCCTAAAAAATTTACTAAAGATCAGCTAAAATCACTTGCTAATATTTATGAAAATTTTGGAAGAATTTTAACTTCATATTTATCCAGTGTATTAAGAAATAGCTGTACTATGAAGATTTTAGATGTAGAAGAACAAAGATATGTAGAGTTTAGCAATTCACTTCCCGATAGCACACTGGTAGGTGCGATATCTTTTGAAGCACTTGGAAATGGTGGACTGAGTGATATCTTACTAATGCAGTTTCCTACAAGCCTTGGCTATTTACTTGCAGAGCGAATGTTAGGTGCTACGGATAAGCCTTATGTTCCTGATAGAAGTTTTACTGAAATTGAAATGACTATTATAACAATGATTTTCAATAATATTACCAAATACATGCAAGATGCTTGGAGCAATTTTTTTGACATTAAAACTTCTTTAAGAAGTATAGAAACAAATGGTAGATTAATTCAAGCGTATTCGCAACAAGATATTATTGTAATTACCTCTATAGAGTTTACAGAGGGTGATTACACGGGACTTTTACATATATGTATCCCTGCTGATAATTTAGAAAGAATAATAGATAGCTTTAGCGTAAAAAAACCAAGATCTATGGTGTCTCACGCACAAGAAGAAGAGGAACAACAAAAAAAGAAATTGTTATTTGGATATTTAAAAGAATCCGATTTAGAAATGGAAGCTATACTAGATAATTTTGAAATTCCACTGCAAGACATAGTATATTTGCAGCCAGGTGATGTAATATCGCTTAATAAAAAAATTGATCATGATATAAATGTTGTGGTTGAAGGAGTTCCTTGGGGGACTGCGAAAATTGGTGAAAGCAATCACAAAAAAGCAATTAAAATAGTTGAAGTATTGGAAAGTAAAAGAAAAGGGGGAATGAACTTTGTCAAATAAAGATTATGAATTACTAAATAACGATGAGTTAGATGTAATAGGTGAAGTTTTAAATATGAGTATGGGAGCGGCGGCAACGGCGGTATCTACCATGCTTGACAGGCAAGTTCATATTACTACTCCTAAAATTACTCAAGATGTTTTCAGTAATATAGACTGCTCCGACTTAGAACCATCTTTGATGGTTAAAATTAAGTATATTCAAGGAATTGAAGGTGTGAATATCACATTGCTTAAAAGAAGCGATATTCAAGTAATAATCGATATTCTGATGGGAAATGAAATTGTTGAGTATAACGATGACGATGATTTTGAATTTGATGATATGACTATGAGTGCTGCAAGTGAGGTTATGAACCAAATGATGGGTGCCTCAGCCACTACCATGTCAGAGATTTTAGAAATTCCAATTAATATTTCAACACCAGAACCTAGTTTAGTTTCTTCAAAGGCCGATATTGATGATAGTATCGCCGAAATAAAGAAAGATGAACCTGTAGTAGCGGTTTCTTTTGATTTTAAAGTTTCTGATATATTAAATACAAGATTTATTTGTTTCTTATCAATTCCACTTTCAAGATGGATTATTAATACTGTAAATGCAAATTTTGAAGAATTGGAAGAACCTTCAAATGAAACAGTGCCAGAAAATGCTAATTTAAAATATGAAGAACCTAAACTTGAAGAGGTACAAACAATGACTATAGAAGAAACACCTATTGTAAGTCCACAAAATGAGGTGGTAAGTGAGCCTGGGTTAAATATTCCCGAAGCTTTAACCCCACAGCCTACTCCACCACAAATGCCAGTGTCTGCACCTATGCAACAACAGACACCACCAGTGACACAACCGATAGCACCACCGATGCAACAAGCACCGCAGCCATATCCGCAACAAGTGTCACCACAAATGCAGTATCAATCCTACCAACAACAATATACTGCACCACCGCAAAATCAATATTATCCACCAGTGAAAAATCCTGCATTCCCAGATTTTTCACAAGCGGGAATGGTTTTGCCGTCTGATTCAAATCTTGGCCTTTTAATGGGAGTTAAACTTGATGTTTCGGTAATTATTGGCCGCACAAAGCAGAAAATTAAAGATGTTGTTGAATTTGGTCAAGGAACAGTTATAGAGCTTGATAAACAAACTGGCTCACCTGCGGAAGTTATAGTTAATGGTCAGCTTTTAGCATATGGAGATGTAATTGTTGTTGGCGATAACTTTGGTATTAGGATTACTGAAATTGTAGGAACAAAAGAATTATTAGACTCGCTTGAGAGTAAAAATTAACTTTGGAGGATGATTGTTATGTATAAAATTTTATTGGTAGACGATGCTGGCTTTATGAGAAAAATGGTTCAAACACATTTAAGTAAGGCAGGATATTCAGATTTTATTGAAGGTAGTGACGGCCTTGAAGCAGTTGCATCTTTTGAGCAACACAAGCCTGATCTTGTAATTATGGATATAACTATGCCTAATATGGATGGTATTCAGGCTTTAAGAGAAATTAAATCAAAACATCCTGATGCGAAAATTGTTATGTGTTCTGCTATGGGTCAAGAGGCTATGGTTATGGAGGCTATTAAACTGGGAGCTCTTGACTTTATTGTTAAACCTTTTAAACAAGAAAGAATTGTACAAACAGTTTCAAAAATTTTGCCACTATAATTTTTATCAAGTAAGAGAGGTTTAAATATGCCGTTTGATTTTTTAGATGTTTTGTCTGTGATTTTAATGCTTTTGCTTATAATAGCTGTTTTTATTGGTGCTTACTTTACATCAAAGTTTGTAGGTGGACGATATCAATCATCGCTTTCAAAAGGTAAAAGTAAAATTGAAATCTTAGAGAGAAGAAACATAGGCAAAGACCAATATTTGCTTTTAGTTAAAATTGGGGACAAGACTATGTTTTTAGGTGCAACACCTCAAAATATCAATAAGATTGAAGACGTAGAACTTTTAGATTTAGAGGAAAATTTGGATGATTCCAATTCACAGCCGACTGCGCCGGCTAAATTTTCTGATATTTTGAAAGATATGATAAGTAAAAGTGGTTTAAAAAAATAATCACATTCAAATTTTACTTGAAAAATTGTAAATGTCCGATATTTTGCTAAATTTAGCTGATATATCGTCGGGAGATGTTAATGGGAAATACGAAAATCTTACTTTCTGATACTGGTCAAATAAAAAGTAAAACTTTTTTAAGGAGATTGTTAATTGTCACACTACCTTTAATGTTTTTACTTTTGTTTGCAACAACCGCAAGTGCGGCAGAAATTAATTTAGATTTTAATACAGAACAAACCGGTGCTAGTATGGGTGCCTTGGAGCTTTTGTTTTTGTTTGCGTTACTTTCTTTAGCGCCGTCGCTATTAATAATGGTAACAAGTTTCACCAGAATAGTGATAGTTTTTTCGTTTATGAGAACGGCAATGGGACTTCAGCAAACACCTCCAAACCAAGTAATAATTGGTATAGCTCTGTTTTTGTCATTATTTATAATGCAACCGGTTATAGTTGAGATTAATGATTCTGCACTACAACCGTATTTAAATGAAGAAATTACACAAGAAGAAGCACTTGATAATGTGCAAGAACCGCTTAAGCGATTTATGTTACAGCAAACAAGAAGTGTAGATTTGAATATGTTTTTAAGTTTGTCAGGAAATGAGGAGCAGTTAACTGAGGTTAATGTTGATAGTTTACTTGATTTAGGACTTGAAATAATTATTCCTTCATTTATAACAAGTGAACTCAGTCGTGCGTTTACTATGGGATTTTTATTATTCTTACCATTTTTGGTTATAGATATGATAGTGTCAAGTACGCTTATGTCAATGGGTATGGTTATGCTTCCACCAACCATGATCTCTATGCCGTTTAAACTTTTATTATTCGTTATTGTTGATGGGTGGAGATTACTAATGGAGATGCTTGCAGGAAGTTTTTACTAGCTATTTAAAAGGAGTGAGGGTATTTGAGTCAGGGAGATGTGCTTGTAGTTTTTAGAGAAGCCATACTTTTAATACTTAGGCTAGCGGCACCTTTACTTATAGTAAGTATAGGAATAGGTCTTATAGTATCAATATTTCAAGCTGCTACACAAATAAATGAGCAAACACTTACTTTTGTGCCCAAAATTGTCGCAATAGCTATTATTCTAATTTTTGCAGGCGCATGGATGCTTAACAATCTTGTAGATTTCTTTAATATGATAATTAATATTATGTTGGAGCTTTAGCTTATGGGAATAGATATTGCAGTAGAGAGTGTTGGAGTATATATTTTAGTTTTTTGTAGAGTCGGTGGAATGATATTTTTCAATCCGCTCTTATCAAGAAGAAATTTACCCAGCCAGTTTAAAATAGCAATGGTTTTGGGTCTTTCTTTGGTGCTTGCTCCACTGACAGCACACCAGTTTCCGTCACAGGTAGGTGATTTTGAGTTTATATTTATGATGGTTCTTGAACTCTTAATTGGGTTTACTTGTGGATTTGTATTTCAAATGTTTTATTACCTTCTATTTACAGCAGGTGATATTATAGATATGGGATTTGGCCTTGCTATGGCAAAAGTGTTTAATCCCGCAGCAAACATCCAAGTTTCAACATCGGGCAGTTTTTTTGAAATTCTTTTTGTTTTATACATTTTTGCAACTAACTGTCACCTTGTTTTAGTAAAACTAATTTTTTCCTCTTACGATGTGGTTTCTATGGGGGCCGCAGAATTTGGAATTGATGTTATAGGTTTTGTTTTAACACTTTTTTCAACCGCTTTTATGCTTATAATGCAGCTGGCAATACCTTTTATGGTTGCAACATTTGTTTTAGAAATTGCAATGGGTGTTTTGATGAAGCTTGTACCACAGATTAATGTTTTCGTCATACATTTTCAGCTTAAAATTATTGCGGGTATGGTTTTAATGTTTATTTTTGCCGTATCAACATCAGGTTTTATGCTTGATTATATTGACACTGTTTTTACCAGTATGGAGAATTTGATTAAAGCTTTCTAAAGGGGGGATATCGGTGCCGGGAGAGAAAACCGAAAAGGCAACGCCCAAACGAAAACAGGACGAGCGAAAAAAAGGTAATATTTTTATGAGCCGTGAGGTCGTTACAGTTTTTTCATTACTTGCTGTTTTTACCGCCCTAAGATTATTACTCCCAGGTTCAATTTTGTCTATGGAGGAATTTGTAGCAAAATACATAAATATGGGCAGTGAAATTGAACACCTTGGAGAAGGAGAGCTAAGTAATATTTTCATAGATTCTATTATGCTTTTTGCAAGTGTTGCACTTCCCATTTTAGTTGTTGCAATGATGGCGGGCGTTATAGTAACTATGGCTCAGACAAAAATGCTTTTTAGCGCAAAAGCATTTGCCTTTAAAGGAGAAAGAATTAATCCTCTTAAAGGTTTTAAAAGAATGATATCACTGCGCAGCTTGGTAGAACTTGTAAAGTCTTCCTTAAAAATAGCTGTGTTGATATATATATTTTACACCATTTTTAGTTCTAATCTTGAATATTTGCCAAACTTAATGAGTATGGACTTTAACCAAGCTTTAGCAGTTGCTGGAACAATGATATTTGATATAGTGCTTTTAAGTGGTGGCATATTTGCTTTTTTGGCAGCAGCCGATTACTTTTATCAGTGGTGGCAATATGAAAAAAATCTGCGAATGAGCAAACAAGAAATAAAAGATGAGTATAAACAAATGGAGGGCGACCCACAAGTTAAGGCACATATTCGTTCTCTACAACAACAAATTGCAAGGCGCCGTATGATTCAACAAGTGCCAGAGGCTGATGTGGTTATTAGAAACCCAACACATTTTGCGGTTGCAGTAAAGTATGACAAAGAAAAACATGCAGCTCCAGTTGTAGTTGCAAAAGGAACAGATGCTCTAGCTTTAAGAATTATTGAAGTTGCAGAGCAAAATAATGTACATGTTACAGAAAACAGACCGCTTGCAAGGGCATTGTTTGAAAATGTTGATTTAGACGCTCCTATACCTTTTGAATATTATCAAGCAATAGCGGAAATACTCGCCTTTATCTATAAACTCAAGAAGGATACATAAAAAATGGGCTATAAACTTTTAAACAATATGATATCAATTTTTGTAGTGCTCATAGTGGCGTTTTTAATCATACCACTAGAGACTCAAATTCTTGACTTCATGTTTATATTAAACCTTAGCTTGTCACTTATAATTTTACTCGTGACTATGTATATAAAAGAGGCACTTGATTTTGCAATTTTCCCATCACTATTACTTATTACCACGCTTTTGCGGCTGGTGCTCAATGTGTCTTCCACTCGATCAATTTTAACAAAGGGTGGTTATGCAGGTGAAGTTGTTGCAACTTTTGGTCAATTTGTTATAAGAGGCGACGTGGTTGTAGGTCTTGTAATCTTTCTAATCATAGTACTTGTACAGTTTATTGTTATTACAAAGGGTTCTGAAAGGGTGGCTGAGGTTTCAGCAAGATTTACTCTTGATGCTATGCCCGGTAAACAAATGGCAATTGATGCTGACTTAAGTTCTGGTTTAATTGATGAACAACAGGCAAGAGATAGACGACAAAAAATTCAACATGAGGCAGACTTCTTTGGCTCTATGGATGGTGCGTCTAAGTTTGTAAAGGGAGATGCTATTATCTCCATTATAATAACTCTAATTAACTTAATAGGTGGTATTGCCGTTGGTTTTTTAAATAATGAAGGCGATATTAACTATATACTAAGCACCTATGCTGTATCAACTGTTGGTGACGGTTTAATGAGCCAAATTCCAGCACTTTTGATATCGGTTGCAACAGGTATGATAGTAACAAGGTCTGCATCAGATGCAAACCTTAATACAGATGTAATTAAACAGTTTACCTCCCAACCTTTGGTTTTAATAATTGCAGGTGGAGCACTACCGTTTTTAATGCTTATTGGTTTTCCACCACCGCAAGTTTTAATTATATCATCTTCTCTTATTACGCTTGGCGTAATACTTTACAGAAAAAACAAACAAGCTCAGCTTGCACTTGCAGGTGAAGTGCCAACGGTTAAAGAAGAAGTTACAAGTGAAGTTGACTTTTACAAAGATATTGATAATATATATGGTTTATTAAATGTTGATCCGATAAGTGTAAGTGTTGGATATAGCTTGCTTCCACTTGTTGATGAATCAAATGGTGGATATTTTCTTGACCGTGTAGTAATGCTTAGAAAACAATTTGCTGATACTATGGGTATGGTTATACCACCTTTAAGGCTGACAGATAGTAGCGAGCTTAACCCTAACCAGTATGAAATAAAACTTAGAGGGGAAACAGTTGCTGCTGGTGAAGTGTTAGTTGACCATTATTTAGGACTAGGTCCTGACGAACTTTTAAAATCAAATGAAGTTGATGGAATAGACACTGTAGACCCAGCGTTTGGAATACCAGCTAAATGGATTAGCGATGACAAACGAGTTAAGGCAGAATCTTTAGGTTATACACTGATAGATGCAACCTCTGTAATAATAACTCACCTGTCTGAAGTAATAAGAATACATGCATATGAGCTTATTAACAGACAAGAAGTTAAGAGGATGATAGAAAATCTGAAAAAATATAATGAAGATGTAATTAAGGATATAGTACCTGAAATAGTATCGCTAAATGACCTCCAAAGAGTGTTAAGAGCTTTACTTAAAGAGGGCGTACCTATAATTGACCTTGAAATTATTATTGAAACTCTGGCAGAATATATGCCAAGTATTAAAGATAATGACATGTTAATTGAGTATGTAAGACAAGCCTTAAGAAGAACAATTACCCATCACTATGCAGAGTCAGGGCAGCTAAAGGTAGTAAGCCTTGATAATAGTATAGAAGAAATTATTATAAGAAACTTAAAAAGAGTAGACGGTGGTGCATATTTAAATTTAGACCCTGAAACAATACAAAAAATAATGCAAAATACTAAGACTCAACTTGATAATATACAAAATTTAGTTCAAACCCCTGTAATACTAACGTCTCCTTTTGTAAGAGTTTACTATAAAAAACTTTTAGATCAATTTTACCCTGATATCACAGTGCTCTCTCTTAATGACTTAGACACAAGAGTACATGTGCAGTCCCTTGGAAATATATCTATGTAAGAAAGGAGAGTATGTAATTTGGATACATTTAATAACTTGCAAATTAAAGAGTGCAGAGTGGACAATCCTGAAGAACTTATGCTAAAATATAAGCAAACAGGAAATATAGAAATTAGAAATAAACTTGTCATGCACTATCTTCAATATGTAAATATAGCAATTTATAATATGCGTTCGATACTGCTCTCTAACATACCATTTGAAGATTTTTTTAATCAGGGAATTATTGCTCTTATTGATTGCATTGAGCATTACGATGTAACACGTGGTGTTGCAACTTTTGATACCTATAGTTACACTTTCATAAGAGGTGCTATTTTAAAGTATTTGCGAAAGCAAAACTGGCTTCCAAATAGACTTTGGGAGGCAAGAAAAAAAATTTCGCAAGGCCGTAAGGTTTTAGAGCAAGAATTTATGCGAGAGCCCACAAATAAAGAACTTGCTTCATATCTTGGAATAAGTGAAGATAAGCTTTCAAAAAATATTTGTGAAATTTCTGCGACAGACAGTGTTTCTTTTGAAGAGCTCCTCTCTGAAAATTACGGAAATGGAATAAAACTTAGCCGTGAAAGCGAAGAAAAAGGCGTTGATTTTGATTTAATTGCAAATGAATTACATTCAGGCCTTTCAAAAGCGATAGAAACTTTACCAGCAAAACAAAAACAAATTATAAGTTTATTTTACTATGAAAATCTAAACTTGCGAGAAATAGGAGAGGTGCTTGACATTTCACAACAAAGAGTATCTCAACTTAGAAAAAAAGCGCTTGAGCATTTAAAAGAAAGCTTGCAAGATTTTACATAAATTTAGAAATTATTAAGTAAGGAGTGAATAACATGCTATCCAGTTTTTACACAGCAGCCTCAGGCATACTTACAAACCAAAGAGAACTCGATATTATAGGTACAAATCTCACTAACATCCAAACACCAGGATATAAGGCAGAGAGAACCGTTATTAGCGCCTTTGAACAAGAGCTTCTGACAATACAAGATGCACATAAAAATGAAGTATTAAGCCAAAGCATGGCAACATCTGCCATTGTGGACGATGTTTATACAATTTATAATACTGGAATTATTGAAGCTACAGGCAGAACTTTAGATTTTGCAATTAACGGCGAGGGATTTTTCAGTGTTATTGACGACGAAGGAAACCTTAGTTACACAAGAAACGGTGGTTTTCAAGTAGATGAAAATCAAAACTTAGTTTTACCGGGTTTTGGAGTAGTGCAGGGAACAAATGGCAATATTACAATAAATGATATAAATATTACTGTTTTAGAAGATGGTAGCATTTATAATAGTCAAGGGGTGTATGTTGACACAATTTCAATACAAGTACCATCAGAAGGAACAGAATTTGAAAAGCTCCCAAATGGTATGTTTTCGGCAACTGGTCAAATGCAAGATGCAGGAAACAACTTTACATTAATACAAGGTAATTTAGAACTTTCTAATGTTGATATGAATTTAGAAATGACTAAGATGATTGAGGCGCAAAGAGCATTCCAGTCTTGTAGCTCCGCTCTTCAAATAATTGATGAAATGAATTCTAAAGCTGTAACTCAGCTTGGAAGTATAAGATAGTTTGGAAAGGGTGAATAATATATGAAAATGGCGTTTTACGCAGGTGCTGCTGGAATTATTGCTCAACAGCAAGCTATGGATAATATTGGTAATAATATGGCTAATGTGAGCACTACAGGCTATTTGGGCACTGAAGTTTCTTTCTCATCTCTCTTAAACACAGAAATGTATGTAAACACACCAAACGACCCCTTAGGAGGCAATGGTGCAAAGGCGGTAAACATGGGTCTTAGACTTGATGGTGCTAGCTATGTAAGTACCGAAAATCCGTATGATTTTGCTATTATGGGTGAAGGTTTTTTTGCAGTAGATTCAGATGGGGAAGTGCAGTATACTTTAGACGGCTCATTTAATGTATCGCTTGAAGGCGACTTGGCATATTTAACAACAGTTGATGGTTCATATGTTTTAAATCAAAACTATGAAAGAATATCACTTGAGTGGAGTGCTGAAAAGGGCAGATATGAATATGAGGACTTGAGTGAGCAGTTAGGTGTTTTTCAGTTTTTAAATCCTAGCATGTTAAACCCTGTACACTCAAATAGATTTACCCCAACACCTCAGTCAGGTGCTCCAGTAAGCGCTTTAGAAGGCTCTTCAGAAGTACGACAAAGCGTTTTGAAAAATTCAAATATTTTACTTGAAGATGAAATGGCAGACCTTATAACAACTCAAAGAGCTTACCAATTAAGCTCAAGAGTAATTCAAGTAGCAGACGAGAACGAACAAACAGTAAATAGTCTTAGGAGATAAGCATGATAAATAATTATAATGATTTAAACGAAATACAACTAGACGCACTACGTGAGGTTGGAAATATTGGAAAGGGCAATGCAGGTGTAGCTTTGTCTGAAATTTTAAATAACAAGCAAGTTGACATGAATATATCCAGTGTTAAAATGCTTGATTATGAAGAGTTTGTTGGCAGTTTTGGCGGAAAAGAAACACTGCTTGTCGGAATTGTTTCCACGCTTACTGATGATTTATCAGGCATGATTATGGTTTTAATGCGCAAAGAATGTGCTGCTGCCATAATTAATGAATGGGTAGGAAGTGAGTTTGACGACCTTCTTAATATGGACGATTTTAATAAATCGGCAATTCAAGAGGCAGCAAATATTATGAAAGCATCTTATCTTAATTCAATAGCAGAATTAACTGGCCTTAAAATTGGTATGTCTGCACCTGATATTTGTATAGATATGGTAGGCTCTATTTTAGATGTGCCAGCAACATATTTTGCAGATATGAGTAGAAAAATTATTGTTATTGAAGATGATTTCGCAAGTAAAAATTGGAGTGATAGTAGAATTACACTTCTACTTGAAATGGAGTCACTGCAAAAGTTGCTTGAAACTTTAGGGCTTAACTGATGAGTAATATTATAGTTGGAATATCAGATTTTAAAGTAGTTAAAAACGGTGAAATACTTATAACCTATGCTTTAGGGTCTTGTATTGGCATTTGTTTATTTGATAAACTGACAAAAGTTGCAGGACTTGCGCATATAATGCTTGGTTATAGTAAGGATTATAAAATTTCGACAGGTTCTGAAAATAGATTTGCTGATTTAGCTATAAATAATATGATTAGAGAAATTGAAGCAAAAGGTGGTAAAACGAGCAGATTAACCGCTAAAATTGCTGGTGGAGCACAAATGTTTAAAACATTTGCAAATACAGAAGTAAGTAATGTAGGAAAGAAAAACATATTGGCAGTTAAAACTATTTTAGCACAAAAAAATATTGTTATTTTAGCAGAAGATTTAGGTCTTGATTACGGTAGAACTCAAATTTTTGACACAAACACAGGCGTAATGAAGATAAAATCTTTTACTAAAGGTGTTTTGGAATTTTAATTTCATAAAATGCATAAAAGGCTGTGATAAAATAGTTATTAATACTAAATAACTATTTTATCACAGCACTTTTCTTTTAAAATATTTAATTTATATTATTATTTTTTTGTTTCTGTTTTTTGTGTTTTCTCTTTCAATTTTAAAAATTGCTTTGCAAAGCATATCAATAACAAAGTCTGATAGCTCTATAAAATTACCTCTACATTCAAAGCCACCATCAACTGGTACACAGGCTACCAAATGACAGCAAAATTCAAAAGTAGGTAAATCAGGCGTTAGATATAGATTAAATATATTTACAATTTCATCAGGCTTAAAATCATGTTCACAAAAAAACTTCATACCAGACAAGCTTATATCAATAAGTTTAATGTCATGTGTGTTTTTTAAAGTTTCGTCAGAAGCATCTGCAGCTCTTGCATAGGCAGAACTTGAAACCCTAAAAAACTTTCTTCTTTCAGAGTTTTGAAATATTTCAATATTAACAATTCTCCAAAATGTTTTTGTTGAGGCGTACATTTCGCCACCAAGCACTAAAAACTTATCTTTTTTTCTCAAAATTAACTTTACATGTAGCCCATATTCAATGTATTGAAGTGGTTCACCATTTTTTGAAACTATGTCAATTACAACTTGATCATTTCTTTCAATTTTTTGAACAGTGCCAATAAGTAAAAGTTGATTTGTAAGTGTTTTTACTTCACAAGACGCTCCGCAGAAAAAATCATCAATATCAATCATATGTAAAACCTCCATTTTATTAAAATTCACAAATATCAACTTGCAAAATTCCTATAAATTTGATATTATCATTTTACATGTTTTTAATCATTTTATCAATAGTATTTTTTAAAATACTATTAATTTATTAAATAAATAAGGGGAAATTGAGTTTATGGCAAAAGTTATTTCGTTTATTAATGAAAAAGGCGGTGTTGGGAAAACTACCTCAACAAACGTCATTGCAGCAATTTTGCAAAGTAAAAATTACAAAGTTTTGTGTATCGATTTTGACCCACAAGGTCATCTTTCGGCAGGTTTTGGCGCTGATACGGTGTCAAAGCCCACTATTTATGATGTTGTAAAACATAAAGCAAAAGATAGAGAGGCAATTCAAAAATCAAATGTTACCGAAATTATTCCTGCAAATGATATGTTAAAGAGCATTGAGAGTGAATTTACAGGTAAAGATAACCATGAGCTGTTAAAGGCTGTCTTAGCCCCGTTAATGCCTGTTTATGACTATATACTGATAGACTCTCCACCTGAGCTTGGTTTGATGTCTATTAACGCTCTGGTAGCCTCAGATGTAGTTATTATACCAAGCCTTCCTGATGGATACAGCTTAATGGGTACGATTAAAGTGCACGAAACAATTTCTAGAGTGAAAGATTTATTTAATAAAAATTTAAGTATAGCGGGAATTTTGCTTGTACGCTTTTATGAAAGAGAAAGACTTAGTAAAAGTGCAGCAGAAGTTTTAAAAGATATTAGTGCAAAAATGGATATTCCCATTTTAAATACAAAGATAAGACATAGCAATATTGTCAGTGACGCTACAACAGTGAGGCAAACAAATGTCACAAGCAGCATTCCTAAAAATAAAGCAATTGGAGATTATTTTAATTTAGTGGATGAACTTATAAAAAGGAGGTTGATTTAGGCTATGGCAACAAATGAAAGTAGTAAGGATATGTTATTTAACAGGCTTTTGCCAGCTCTTAAAAGCAATCCGTTTACCTCTGAATATGATGGGCAAAAGCCAATTGAAGAGGAAGAAATGATAGTTGAAGAGGATGATATTTTAGCAGCACTTAGAAGTAAGTTGTTCGCAAGAGAAGATGAAAATTCAACAAAAAGCAGTTATGCTACTTTAAATATAATGGAGAGCCTTGTGGTAAAATACATAGATCAAGTTATTAAACGATTTAATTGTTGTAACTGTGATAGGTGTAAATGCGATATTGCGGCTCATGCCTTATCAAATCTTCCACCCAAATACGTAGTAGCAGATAGGGAAAAGGGGCTAAAACTTGAAGAAGAAATTGAGTCAAAGCTCATAATGGGTGCACTTATAAGTGCGGTTGTAAAAGTAAGAAATTCTCCAAGACACTAAATAAAATTAAAAAAGTCGCTCTATCGAGAGCGACTCAGCGTGTCAAAAAAGTCTCGCTTTTTTGTGCACGATGGCAGACTGTCCAAAAATCTGCAAG
>CAYJJB010000008.1:0-35439 GCA_964370405.1 uncultured Eubacteriales bacterium
TCAGAAAACTTTAGAATGGTTGACACTTGTGCAGGTGAATTTAAAGCTGGTACACCTTATTTTTATGGAACATACGACCTGCCAGAAAGTGGTGGCGAGAATGAAGCTTTAGAATTTATCGGAACAACTGATAAAGAGACCGTTGTGGTTTTAGGTTCAGGTCCTATAAGAATTGGTCAAGGTATTGAATTTGACTATGCAAGCGTTCACTGTGTTGAGGCTTTACAAAGACTAGGCTATGAAGTTGCTATAATAAATAATAACCCAGAAACTGTGTCTACAGACTTTGACACAGCCGATAGACTATATTTTGAGCCACTTTGTAGTGAAGATGTTATGAACATCATAAACATTGAAAAACCAAAAGGTGTATTCGTAGCTTTTGGTGGACAAACAGCTATTAAGCTTACAAAAACTCTTGCAGACAATAATATTGAAATTATTGGTACTTCAGCTGATAGCATTGATGCAGCAGAAGACAGAGAGCGCTTTGAGGCACTGCTTGAGAAAAATAATATAGGAAGACCAAAAGGCTTTACTATTGCTACTGCTGATGAAGCTTTAACTGCGGCTAAGTCTTTAGGTTATCCAGTACTAATGCGTCCATCATACGTTTTAGGCGGGCAAAATATGATAATTGCCTACAGCGATGAAGACATTAAAGAGTACATGGAGATTATTTTAAGACAAAAGCAAGATAACCCTGTGCTTATTGATAAATATCTAAGCGGCATGGAGCTTGAAGTAGATGCTATTTGTGACGGCGATAATATTTTAATTCCAGGTATCATGGAGCATATTGAGAGAACTGGTGTTCACTCAGGTGATAGTATTGCCGTGTATCCTGCACAACATGTAGATGACGATATAATTGAAACTATAATTAAAACTACTGAAACACTTTGTAAAGAGCTTAAGGCGATAGGTCTTATGAATTTGCAGTATATCTATACAGAAGGCGAGCTTTATGTAATTGAGGTTAACCCAAGAGCATCAAGAACAGTTCCATATCTAAGTAAAGTTACAGGCGTTCCTATGTGCGACCTTGCAACTAAAGTAAGTTTAGGATTTAAACTTAAAGATTTAGGCTTTGGAACAGGACTATATAAAACATCACCTTATGTAGCGGTAAAAGTGCCTGTATTCTCATTTGAAAAATTAACTGATGTTGATACACAATTAGGACCTGAAATGAAATCTACTGGTGAGGTTTTAGGCATAGGTAACAACATGGAAGAAGCTTTATATAAAGGTCTTGTTGCAGCTGGAAATAAAATGAAGAAAAACGGTGGCGGAGTATTTATTACTGTTAGAAACCAAGACAAAGGTGAAATAGGCGAAATTGCAAAGAAATTTGATAAACTTGGCTTTAAACTATACGCAACTATGGGTACTGCGTCTATACTTGCAAAATATGGTTTGACTGTTAAAATAGTAAATAAAATTCACCAAAGCCCAGTAAACACTATTACTCTACTTGAAAGCAAAGAGATTAACTATGTAATTTCTACATCCGCAAAGGGTAGAAATCCTGCAAGGGACAGTGTTAAAATTAGAAGAAAAGCAAGCCTTTTAGGTATTCCTTGTCTTACAGCACTTGATACAGCAAATGCACTTGCTGATAGTCTTATGAGTAAATACACTGTTTATAACACTGAAATAGTAGATATAAACAACATGAAAACTGAGAGCAGAAAAATTGCATTTACAAAAATGCACGGCACAAGCAATGACTATATTTATATTGATTGTTTTGAGCATACTGTAGACTCACCTGAGTTTTTATCAATATATCTATCAGATAGAGCAACAGGTATCGGTGGCGACGGTGTAATCTTAATTTGCCCATCAGACGTGGCAGATGCGAAAATGCGTATGTTCAATAAAAACGGTAGTGAAGGTAAAATGTGTGGAAATGGACTTCGCTGTGTTGCAAAATATCTTTACGACAAAGGCATTGTAAACTCAAAAACTATAACTATTGAAACTTTAAGTGGTATAAAAGAGTGCAGAGTTATTACTAAAATGAATAAAGTAGTTAAAGTTAGTGTAGATATGGACAAACCAGAGTTTTCTGCAGCAAGCATACCTGTAAAACTTGATGGCGATATGATAATTAATAGAGATATTGAAATAGGTGGAGTAGTTTATAACATAAACTGCGTATCCATGGGAAATCCTCATTGTGTTGTATTTACAAATTCTGTAGATAAATTGGAGCTTGCAGCAATAGGAAAAAGCTTTGAAGAAGCAGAAATTTTCCCAGAGGGTGTAAACACTGAATTTGTTGAGATTATCGATACAAACACAATTAAGGTAAGAGCATGGGAGAGAGGTTCTGGAGAAACAATGTCTTGCGGAACTTGTGCCTGTGCAGCGGCTGTTGCAGCAATACTAAGAGGTTACTCACCAAAAGGAGAAGACATTAGAGTAATGCTTAAAGGCGGCGACTTAATAGTAAATTACACCGACGAAAAAGTACTTATGACAGGTGGTGCTGAAAAAGTATTTGAAGGCGTTGTTGAAGTTTAAAATAATTGAGAATTAAGTTGAAATGTTAGTGCATTTTATAATTTAAAACTGTAAGGGAGGGCTTTCATGCCCTCCCTTAATTTTTTATAAAGTGCAATTGAAATACTTGTGTTTCTTACTATGTAATGATATAATTTATATTAGTAATATAAATTCGGAAAAGGGGATTGAAAATGAAAAAAATCAAAACCAAAATTTTATCGACAATGCTTGTGATTTGTCTTATGGTGGGCATGCTACCAGTGGCAAACATCACGGCCTATGCGGAGGAAACAGGCACAAGCCCACTACCTACAATGGCAATGGGTATGAGCGGTATAGGAAATGTAGATAAAAACAATGTTACAAACAGCGACCAGATTGTGATGGGGACATACGACTTTGACGGAGCAGAGACAACACACAGTCCCACTAATGCGTACTGGGTGCGCCTAAACGATAGCGGTTTAATGTTTGCTGTGCAAAGTGTAGGGGAAAGTGCGTTTGAAGCAAGCGGAAACGGCTACTACCCAAATAGCACACTGAATACCGCAATGACAACCTTATATGATACTGGTTTAGGCTTAACCGATGCAGAGAAAACTGCAATAAGCTCAACGACACTTTCAAAAGGCAGTATGCACAGCAGTGTAACGGCTGATCTTACAGGTCAACACTTCTTCCCACTGTCGAATGAAGAATTCAATAACAGTGTAGGAAAAGGCTCGAAGTTGGCTAATGACAGTTCCATTTCGTGGTGGTGGTTGCGCTCGTCTAGTAATGATCTTACTACGCACGCCTCCTTTATCTTAACCGGCAACATTAATTATGACCGTATCAACAACTCCAGCGGTGTTCGCCCCGCTTTTAATTTAAATACGTCTTCTGTCCTCTTTACATCTGCCGCCGAAAATGGCAAAACTGCCTTAGAAAGTGGACACGCTCCCACCTTGAGCACAACTTCGGGCACAGTCCCCACAAAATGGAAAATGACACTTTTAGACAGTACGAGAAGCAGTTTTTCTGTAACAGGCACTCCTACCGTAAGCGGCAAAGAGGTAACTTTTGACTACACCGGCGCAACTATCGGCGCAAACGAATACATCTCGGTGATGATAACAACAGGAACAGCACCAAATGAAACTATTACTCACTATGCAAAAGTGGCACAGCCCACCACTGCAGGTGGCTCAGCAACTTTTACAATTCCAAGTAATATTGTTGGTGTGGTAAACTTAAAAATCTTTAACGAGCAGGCAAACGGCGATAATAATACCGACTATTCAAGTGCTTTTGAAGAGTTTGCGGTGACGATACCGTCAGACGTTTCATATAGCTTGACTAATATTACAAGTAGCAATAATAGTGCAACGCATGATATAGCAACCGACTACACGGCAACACTCTCAGCAAACACAAATTATATATTACCGCAAACTATCACTGTTTCGGTAAATGATACAACTTTGACAAGCGGGTATACGTATACTCAATCAACAGGAGAATTAACCATACCGAGCGGGAGTATAACAGGCGATATAGAAATAACGGCAGTTGCATTTTCTCCCGTAACAGATATAATAATGACAAACGCAAGCACTGTGCATGTAGGACAAAACTTAACCTTAAGCGGTACGGTAAGTCCTAGCGATGCCACAAATCAAGATATAGAGTGGAGCGTATCGACAGCTAATACATTGAGTGGGGTTAGCGTGACAAACGGAGTGTTTACGGCAAGCACTGCAGGAAAGGCACAAGTAACCGCCACTATTGCAAACGGAGCAACAGCTACCACATCTTTCAGCAAAGATTTTGAAATAACGGTGACTCCTGTACCAACTTACGGCATAAGTTTAACCCCAAGTGCTGACCACATATTCCCATCGGCTACGGTAGGATATGGCGAGCAGACCGCCCACGGCGTAACAGTAACCAACACGGGAAATGTGCCCACAGGCGAATTAAAAATTTCCCTTAGTGGTACAAATAAAGATGATTTTACACTAGACAAAACTACAGTTACATCAATAGGCAATGATTCAGCTACTTTCACCGTAACTCCAAATACAGGCCTTGCTGTAGGCACATACACGGCAACAGTAACAGTGAGTGGCAGCAATGGTATTTCAAATAGTTTTAATGTGAGTTTTACGGTGGACTCTGCACCGGCACCCACACCTATAATAAAATTTGATGCACTAAACGATTTAACACATAAATTAAATCTTGATTTTGACATGTTAGAAAAAATTATTTTTAATGGTACAGAGCTTGAACTTGTAAAAATTGACAACAATACTTATGAGCTAAAAGGTTATCCAAAGGGAAGTAGCACCATAATAGGCAAGGCAGAGCGCGGAAGCGTTGTAGTCACGCTTTATAATGACTTTTTGGCGACTCTTGCAGGAGGCAATTATTTGTTTGAAGTAATAGGCACGACTGGTTCTGATATTCCATTTGAAAACATGATAGTATCGGTAGCAAGCACACCAACACCCACCACAACACCACACGTAACCCCACAAACAGGTGATGATTTTAGCCTTGTTTTATGGATAAGCGTAGCGATAATAAGTTTTGGTGCGGCAGGGTTTATAATTAGAAAAAAGCGTAATTATTAATAGTTAATAGCTACAATAAAAAATTCGGCTATCACAAATTTTGTGATAGCCGTTTTTTATGTCTGAACTTTTAGCAGCAACCGTTATTGCAGCCGCTTCTGTTATCCATACCTCCGCAATTGCAGCAAGCAAGGATAAGAATGATGATTATTATCCATGAGCAGCAACCTCCACCGAAACTATTAAACATACAAAGTCGCCTCCTTTCGTTCACATTCCATACTATGTCAAAAATAAATTAATGTTACATGTCGATACAGGTTTCTACAAAATTATTAATTAAATGTAAATTAACTTTGACTTATCTTGACTTTAATAGTTTTGTGAATATAATAAAGTTAAAGACAGTTAAAGTCAAATTCAGATATTAAGGAAGTACAGATTATGGGAATTACAGATTTAGTAGCAGAATATATTTTAAATATGCTAAAAGAAGAAGACGGAATAATTGAAATACAAAGAAATGAACTTGCAAATACACTTGGCTGTGTTCCTAGTCAAATAAATTATGTAATTACCTCACGCTTTACACCTGAACAAGGTTATATAGTTGAAAGTAAACGTGGTGGTGGTGGATATATTCGTATTACAAGACCGTATATGAGCAAATCTGCAACTATTATGCATATAATTAATTCTATAGGGGACTCACTAGACATTGCAAGTGTTAGTGCAATTTTGAATAATATGGTGTACAGTAAAGTGCTATCTACAAATGAGGCATATATTGTCTCACATGTAGTATCTGAAAGAACATTAATTGATGTTCCAAAAATTTTGCGCAATACAGTACGTGCTTCAATATTTAAAAATATATTACTTGCAATGAGAAACCAATAAATTATTATATCGCAAAGCGGTGAAATGGAGGAATTAACTATGTTATGTCAAAACTGTGGTAAAACCCAAGCAAACACTATGATTAAAACAATGCTGAACGGCCATCTAAGTGAGTGTGCACTATGCAGTGAATGTGCTAAAAAAATGGGTTACGAAAATATTTTTTCAAATTTTGATTTTAATTTTTCAGGCTTATTTAAAAATTTATTATATCAAAATAGTAGAAACGATTTAATTTGTTCAAATTGTGGCAAAAACATTGAAACAATTACAAGTGATGGAAAAATTGGTTGCGCTGATTGTTATGAAAATTTTTATGATATCCTTATGCCTTTAATAGAAAAACTTCATAACTCTTTAGAGCACAAAGGCAAATCACCATCAAAGCCAGCACTTATGCTAAATACAAATAACTCTCATGAACTTACCATAATTAATCAAAGTGAAATAGATCTTAAACGAAGTTTACTAAAAATAGCAGTTGATGAACAGCGATTTGAAGATGCCGTAATACTTCGTGATGAAATTAAAGAAATGGAGGAAAAAAATCCTTATGACAACAAATGAAATAGTGATATCATCACGGGTTAGATTTGCGCGAAATTTAAAAAAATTTCCGTTTCCAAACATGATGAATACCGCTCAAAAAGAAAAAGTTAGAGATTTAGTGATTGATGCAGTTGTAAATAGTAACTCTTATTTTTCTTCAAATTTTCATGTGATAAATTTAGAAGAATACACAAAAGATAAGCTATTATCTCTGGTTGAATCACACATGATAAGCCCTGATTTTATTTTAAATACACAGGGCAAAGGATTAATTTTAAGCAAAGATGAAGATATATCAATAATGATTAATGAAGAAGATCATGTAAGAATACAAGTAATTAAAGATAGCTTAAATTTAAACGAATGTCTTGAACTTGCAGATAAAGTTGATATTTTATTATATGAAAAACTTGACATTGCATTTAGCGAAAAACTAGGTTACTTAACACAGTGTCCCACAAATTTAGGCACTGGAATGAGGGCATCTGTAATGATGCACTTAGTCGCACTTAATGAAAGCAGTGCAATAAATAGTCTTGCTCAAAAATTATCAAAACTCGGTATAACTGTAAGAGGTCTATTTGGCGAGGGCACAAAGGCTATGGGTGATGTTTATCAAATTTCAAACCAAATTAGCCTTGGCATTTCAGAAGAAGCTGCAATTAAAAATTTACAGGCGATTTCATATCAACTAATAAACGAAGAAATTAAACTACGCCAAATGCTTATAAAAAACATTAATGTACAAGACAAAATTAGTCGTTGTCTTGGCATACTAAAAAGTGCAAAAATGCTGAGTTTTCCAGAGTACTGCGCACTTGCATCATATATAAAACTTGGAGTTACCACTCAAAATATAAATGGTATCAGCACAAGTGAAATTGATGCTTTGACATATAGTTTAGCTCCATATACATTAAATGTGGAGCATGCCCTAAGCGATGCAAATGAAAGAGATACGCTTCGAGCAAAACTTACAAATGAAAAATTTAAAAATACATTTTAATAAGGAGTATAATTTACTATGTTTAAATTTAATGGATTTACCCAAAAAGCAAACAATGCCCTGAATTTAAGTATAGAGTCAGCAATGAATTTTGGACACAATTATATAGGCAGCGAACATATAGTTTTAGGCCTTTTAAAAGAAAAAAGTTCTGTCGCATCAAAAGTGCTTGAAAAACTTGGAATGACTGATAAAATATTTTCTGAAATTATTGAAGAAAAAATAGGAAGTGGAGTAAAAACTAAACTTAGTCCAAATGAATTTACACCCAGAACTAAGTCAATATTACAAGTATCTCGTGTAATAGCGACAAGGTTCAAACATGGATATATAGGGACAGAGCATTTACTTTTTGCAATAATTCAAGACACAGATAGCTATGGTGTTAAATTTTTAGAGCACAGTGGAATATCACATCACAAAATTGCTTATGAGCTATCAAATGTGTTAAACAGTGAATTTGCAGAAGAAAAAAATAAAACTATGGAGAGTGAAAAAAATAAAAACTCCGCTCTAAGAAAATTTGGAAAAGACTTAACAGAACTTGCACTGCAAGGTGAAATAGACCCTGTTATTGGCAGGAAAGAAGAAATTGAAAGAGTAATACAAATTTTATCAAGACGCACAAAAAACAATCCAGTTTTAATTGGAGAACCAGGTGTAGGAAAGACAGCAGTTGCAGAAGGGCTTGCACTTAAAATTGCAAATGCCGATGTTCCTGAAATTTTAAGGGATAAAAAAATAATTTCTTTAGACCTTACAGGAATGATTGCGGGCTCTAAATATAGAGGAGATTTTGAAGAAAGAATTAAATCTGCAATAGAAGAAGTGAAGCTTGACGGAAATACTATCATCTTTATAGATGAACTTCACACAATAATAGGTGCCGGTTCAGTTGAAGGATCTTCCGATGCTGCTAATATTTTAAAACCCTCACTTGCAAGAGGTGATTTTCAAGTAATTGGTGCAACTACGATATCAGAATATACAAAGCATATAGAAAAAGACGCCGCACTTGAAAGGCGCTTTCAACCTGTAAAAGTCGGAGAGCCTACTACTGACGAAGCAGTGGAGATTTTGTTTGGCTTAAAAGATAGATACGAAGCACATCACAAAGTTAAAATTTCTGATGAAGCTATACACGCAGCTGTAAATTTATCATCAAGATATATAGCCGATAGGTTTTTACCAGACAAAGCAATAGACTTAATTGACGAGGCCGCTTCTAAAGTAAAACTTAGAACATTTACAGCACCTGAAAAACTACATGAAATTGAAAACGAACTAAAGAATATTGAAATAAATAAAACAGCAAGCATTAATTCACAAGATTTTGAAAACGCAGCAAAACTAAGAGATAAACAAAAAGCGTTAAAGCAAGAGCTTGATGAGCTTACTGATGCTTGGAAAAAAGAAAATGAAGTTAAAAACTCAGAAGTACTGCATGAAGATATTGCAGAAATTGTATCTACTTGGAGCGGTGTACCAGTTGTGGCTCTCACACAAGAAGAGGGTGAAAAACTGCTTTCTATGGAGAAAATTATACATCAAAGAGTAATAGGTCAAGATGATGCAATAAATGCAGTATCAAAGGCAATAAGGCGAAGTAGGGTAGGGCTTAAAACAAAAAACAGACCTATAGGCTCATTCATATTTTTAGGACCTACTGGAGTAGGAAAGACAGAACTTTGCAAAGCCCTTGCACAAGTGCTTTTTAACGATGAGAAGGCTCTTTTAAGATTAGATATGTCAGAATATATGGAGAAACACACTGTGTCACGACTCGTCGGATCTCCTCCAGGTTATGTAGGTTTTGAAGAAGGTGGTCAACTAACAACTGCGGTAAGAAGAAAGCCATATTCAGTAATTTTGTTTGATGAAATTGAAAAAGCACATCCTGATGTATTTAATATACTTCTTCAAATTTTAGAAGATGGCAGACTGACTGATTCACAAGGAAAGACTGTTGATTTTAAGAATACTGTAATAATCATGACATCAAATGTTGGTGCAAGACTTATAACACAAAAGCAAAAAAGTCTTGGATTTAATCAAGAAAAAAATGAAAATGAAGATTTTGAAAAAATTAAATCAACCGTAATGACCGAGCTTAAGCAGCTGTTTAAACCTGAATTTTTAAATAGAGTTGATGATATTACAGTATTTCATAAACTAAACAAAGAGGATATTAAAAAAATTGCAAAAATAATGCTGGACGATCTGCAAAGCAGATTAAATGAAATAGACTATAATGTCAGTTTTTCTGAAAATTCAGTTAAAAAAATTGCAGAAGAGGGCTTTGATGATATTTATGGAGCAAGACCTTTAAGACGTGCTATTCAAAACAAACTGGAAGATCCAATATCTGAGAAAATACTTGAAAATTCAATAGAAAAGTACAAATCATACAGCTGTGACTTTTCTGACAAAGAGCTTATATTGACAAGAATATAAAAATAAGTTGTCGCAAATACTTTTGTACTTGCGACAACTAAAAAACTAATCAAAATATGTAATTATACTTTTTTCACTATCATTTGGCGAATATACAAATTTATCCATGTGTGCGCCATCAAAGAAATATTTTGGAATGGTAGGTTTGTAATTATAATCAAAGGTTTCAATAATTATAAGCTTTACTTTCATCCTTGAGGGTATTATGCTTTTAATATAAACACTTGCTTGCTGACCAGGAAACACATTTTCCTTAAGCTCTGCAAGTCCTGCAAGATTTGGTGTAAGCTCTACAAAAATACCATAGCTTTCAACGCTTCTTACAATTCCAGCAACGGTTTCACCTGCATTAAACTGAGCCACATTTTCCTCCCAAGTCCCTAAAAGCTCTTTTTGTGTAAGTGTTATGCGTGAATTATCAGTACTCTTAACTATTGCCTTTATATTCATAGAAACACAAAAACGCTCATATGGATGCTCAATTCTTGAAACAGAAATAGAGTCTATTGGCAGTAGGGAAATTATGCCACAGCCTATATCGCAAAAAACTCCAAATGGTTCAATATGCGTAATTTTTGCATTTACAATATCGCCAATTTTAAGTGAGTCAATGTATTCCTTTTTGCACATTTCCTGAGCCTCTCGCCTTGATAAAATTGCAATTAAATTATCATTTTTATCTCTTATAAACTCTTTTATTACAAAGCAAACAGGGCGATTAACACGTGAAATAATTGCAATATCTCTAACAGTACCTTCTCTTATTCCTATGGCGCCTTCTTCTCTTGGAATAACCCCACGCATACATTTTAAATCAACAATAATATTATGTTCGCTGTCGCAAATCATTGCCCTTGCTTCAAGTATTTTCTTATCGCGACAAGCCTCAGATAATAGGGTAACAGATTGTAAAATTCCTCTGTTTTCAGGGGTATCAATTAAATAACCTTCTGGATAATATAACATATTTCAGCCTCCTTTATTTATAAAAATATATGAAGCAATTGTTAATTTAAGACTAAGATATGCTTAATTACTTGAAATTTTATTTTAAATGGTATAAAATTATATCAAGTTAATCTTGAAAGGAATTTTACATGAAGAAAATTAAATTTTTATCGGCGGTGCTAGCCGTATCACTTATTTTATCAGCTTGCACTGCACAGCCTGCATCAAGCGAGGACACAAACAGCTTAGAAAGCGCACAATCACAGACAACTACTGATATGGATTTGTCGTTAACAAATGTACTTGGAACAGACGCTGATGATGTTGTGCCACTCAGTTCACTTAATTGGAATGTAGAAACAAATGAAGCCGGTTATCAAGTTGAAGAGCCAAAAGAAGGCGAAGAAATTGCTGTAATCACAACAAATATGGGCGAGTTTACAATCAGATTTTTTCCAGAAGTTGCTCCAAAAGCAGTGTATAACTTTAAAAAACTTTCACAGCAAGGATTTTATGATGGAATAATATTTCACCGAATTATAAGTGATTTTATGATTCAAGGCGGTGACGAAACAGGTACAGGCAGAGGAGGCATGAGCGTATGGGGTGAAAAATTTGAAGATGAATTTAGCCCAGAGCTTTTAAACATAACAGGTGCAGTTTCTATGGCAAATGCGGGAGCTGGTACTAATAGTAGTCAATTTTTTGTAAATAATAATCCTGTGGGCGTACATTGGGAGCTTCTTACAGGTGCAGTTAACCCAGACTTAGTAGATGACGGAGTTAAAGCGCTTTATGAAGAGTATGGTGGAAACGCAAACTTAGATGGTGGACTTTCAACCCTTGGGACTGGTCACACAGTTTTTGCTCAAGTTATTGATGGAATGGAAACGGTAGAGGCAATTTCAAAAGTATCTGTAAACTATAGCAATAAGCCCACAGAAGATGTTATTATCGAAAAAGTAGAAATAAAAACTTATAGTTAAAAGGAGAGAAAATCATGTCAGTATTACATGTAAACACACAAGAATTTAATAGCGCAGTAAAAGAAAACAAATTAGTAGTTGCAGATTTTTATGCAACTTGGTGCGGACCTTGCAAAATGATAGCTCCTATACTTGAAGAACTATCTGAAAAGTATGAGGAAAGTGTCAAAGTTCTTAAAATTGATATTGATAAGGAAACAGAACTTACTGCAAGTTTCGGTATAATGAGCGTTCCAACAGTGCTTATTTTCAAAGACGGAGAGCTTGCCTCAACAGAAACAGGTGCTAGACCACTCGATTACTATGTAGAGAAAGTAGAAGAATTTTTATAATTATAAATTTAACATTAATATGTATAATATAAAAACCGCCTTCGGGCGGTTTTTATCATGTCAAAAAATCTACAATCAAAAAAATGAGCCAAGTGGCTCATTTTTTACGACTACAGCTTTTATTTAGTTATCAGCAAGTTTAAAATCTGCTACTAATTCACTCATGTTTGTCGCATAAGCGTTAAGTTTTTTACTAATTTGAGTACTTTCACTGCTGTTTGATTTATTAGATTCAATAACCATAGAAATCTGATTTACTTCTCTTTGAATATCTTCTATGGACATAATTTGCTTTTTAGTAGAATCATTGATATTTTGTATAGAGTTAATAATATCACCAGTGCTTGATGTAACTGTTGTAAGCGCCTGAGCAACACTGTTTGCAATTTTTTCACCGCTTAAAATCGATGCAACAGAGTCCTCAATTAGTGTGGCAGTTTGCTTTGCAGCAACACTGCTCTTATTTGCAAGGTTTCTAACCTCATCAGCAACAACAGAGAAACCTTTACCAGCTTCACCAGCTCTTGCCGCTTCAACTGCAGCATTAAGTGCTAGCACGTTTGTTTGGAAAGAAATATCATCAATTGTAGTAATAATTCTACCTATTTCATGCGAGAATGAAGTAATTTCTGCCATGGCATTTATCATTTCTTTAATTCTATTATCAATAGTATCTACATCAACTGATACTTTATCAGCAACTTCTACAGAATTTTTAGCATTTTCTGCATTTCTATCAATTTCTAAGGACATACTATCAAGTAGGCTTGATAGCTCGTTTATTGAGCTTGCTTGTTGTGAAACACCGCTTTCTAAAGTTTGAGCATTTGTGAAAACTTCTTCCGATTCACTTGAAACGCTTTCTGCGGAATTTTTAATGTCTTTCATAAACTCATTGCTTGAATTTATCATGCTGTTAAAGCTAATTGAAAGTACATCTAAATCGGATTTTACAGGAACTTGAACTCTGTAATCTTTATTTGAAATTGAATTTGCAATATTTGAATATTCTACAAGCATCTCTTTAAGTCTTAGCATTTCATTTGCTATAAGACCAACTTCATCATCTGTAAATAAATGTTCAGGTATTTCAACATCTGTATTACCGGTAGTAACAATCTCAGAAACAGCACCTTGTAGAGATACAAGTTTTTTGTACATCATTTTTACAAAGCTTCCGATAAATCTAAATAGTATAATTATAATTGCAATCGCACAAACTACCACACCTGCAACAACAACTAAAAGTATGTTATCATTATATACTAAATTATCGACAATTTGTGCCTTTTCTTCCTCAAGCAATGCATTGATAGCACCAAAGAAATCATTTGCAACAGGAGTAACACTTTGAAGAGCTATAAGTGCAGCTGCGTCATCGTCTAAATTAATTTTAATATCAGATGATTCAATCATAGATATTTTATATTCGTTTTTATATTCAATAATTCTTGCAAAATCAGCTGCTTTTTCTGGAGTGAGCTCGGCTTGATATTCGTCCATTAATGTATCAAGTTCATCAAAATAAGCTAGATAACTATCATAAAGATCCATACGAACATCGTCATCTTGTTGTAAAAGTATATCACGCCCTGTAACTCGACACATATACATAGTATCAACAATTTGGTTTAAACGCTCTGTATGTCCTACATTTTCTGTAAAAACTTGATTTGAAAGTGAATTAACAATGAATAATGATCCTATTGAAATCATTGTAATAACCAAAAGTAGAATTAAAGTAATAATTTGAGTAGGAAGCAACTTCTTACTCATCGGTGCATTTTGTATCCATTTTTTATACGAGCCCATAAAAAAACCTCCAACTACATTAATTAATTTAATTTTATCATCATTTGATGCATTTTGCAATATTTTCTTTTACTAATTTAAATTTACATTTATATATACATTATGGTATAATTATTCTCGTGACAGAAATTCTAATTATGATTGGAGTATTATCATGAAAATTTTAGTAGTAGATGATGAAAAAGATATAAGAAATTTAATTAAAATTTTTCTTCAAAACGATAGTTTTGATATTATAGAGGCCGAAAACGGGCAAGAAGCGCTGGAAAAAATGGATGACAGCATAGATTTAGTTTTGCTTGATTCTATGATGCCAAAATTAAATGGACTTGATACTTGTATTGAAATGAGAAAAAAATACACCACACCTATTATTTTTCTCACTGCAAAATCTGATGATATGGATAAATTTACAGGTTTTTCCTCAGGTGCTGATGATTACATTACAAAGCCATTTAACCCCATAGATTTAACATCAAGAATTAAAGCGCAAATTAGGCGTTTTAAAGTGTACTCGCAAAACCAAAATTCAAATGAAGACGAGATTGTTTTAGGCGACTTAGTAATAAATTTAACAGGAAAAACCCTTTATAAAAGGAATGAACTTGTAAAACTCACAAAAATTGAGCTTGCAATTTTAGAACTTTTTTTAAAAAACCGAAACAGGGTGTTTAGCCTAGAACAAATTTATAATAACGTATGGGGCGAAGATAGCATATTAAATGCAGAAAGTACTGTTTCTGTCCATATAAGAAACTTAAGAGGAAAAATTGAAGACGATTTATCAAATCCTAAATATATAAAAACTGTATGGGGGAGTGGGTACCGTGTCGATTAAAAAAGCTGCATATTCACTAAATATGTCCATACTTTTAAGAATGATAATTTCAATTGGTATTAGTGTGCTAATTTTTATATTATTATTTAATTTATCCGACACTTTAGCAGCTCATCAAAACTCAAACTTTCATCAAACACGAAAAGTTGAGATAAATGAAATTGTAGATGAAATTAAAAATGAGGTTTCAAAAGAAAGTTTAACCTTAGAACAAGCAAGAAATATACATTTTGTAAGCGAGAATTCACCGTATTCTATATATTTATTTAGTAGTAATCAAAATGAACTCTACAATGATTTTGAAAATTCAGATGCATTTAAATTTTTAGATGATCAAGAAGTGTTTGAAATTGATTTTTCGGATGTTTCTGGATTTATTATTGTAAATTCCAATGACATAGAGTTTACTGCAGTTGTTTATTATATTGTATCAGGTGTGATAGCTGTCTTTGTGTTTTTTTGTCTTTCTATATATCTTGTATTTGATGAGCTTTCTTATATAAAGACTATAGAAAAAGGTGTTGAAAAAATTGCCGAGGGTGATATACTTCACAAAATACCTGTTGTAGGCAAAAACGAGCTTGCAAGGCTTGCAAAAAGCATAAATTTTATGGGAAGCAGTATGCATGAAAGAATTATAAGAGAAAGAGAAGATGAAATAAGCCAAAGACTTTTAATTACCAACTTGTCTCACGACTTAAGAACTCCGCTTACCTCTATAAACGGATATTTAGACCTTACAAAAAGCAAACTAAATAAAAATGATGAAATTTTTCAGTATATTGATACGGCAAAAGAAAATAGCTTGAGGCTTGAAAAACTTATAAATGACTTGTTTTTATACAGCAAGTTAATTAGCGGTGATATTCCTGTTAATTTTCAAAAAATGGATGTTAATTTAGTTTTAAGGCAAATAATTGAAATTCGAGTAGAAGAACTTACTACTAATTTTACAAACAAGAACTGCATGACGAATATAGATGTTGAAAAATTTTATAGGATTATGGATAATTTACTTAGCAATGCGGTAAAATATTCGGCTCCAGATAATATAACATCAATTTCTACACAACTAATAGATAAAAATATATTTATAAGAGTTACAAATAATACCTATAGCGATTTAAAAGATATCGCTCAGATACTAAAAAAACGCATGTATGTATCGCCTACTAATAATGACAAAAACGCCTCTGGACTGGGCCTTTCTATTGTTTCAGAGCTTGTAAAAGCCCTGAACGGTAAATTTCAAATTGAATATGCGGATAAAATTTTCACCGCAGTTGTTAAACTGCCAAAAAATTGATTTCTTTCAAATTTCTTTCAATTTGCTTTTAATTTTCTTTCAGAATATTTAAGCATAACTTTAAAATGAAATTATATAATGATACTGCACAAAATTATAATTTATTTTTTGGAGGATAATATGAAATATATAACTTTTGCGGTACCAAGCTACAATTCTCAAGATTATTTAAGAAGATGCATAGATTCACTACTGCCAGGTGGTGACGATGTTGAAATAATTATTGTAAATGACGGTTCAAGCGATAACACTGCTCAAATTGCAGACGGTTATGCTGTTGCATACCCTAATATAGTAAGGGTAATTCATAAAGAAAATGGCGGACATGGCTCTGGGGTAAATGCAGGAATTAGAGAAGCTAAGGGCGTTTATTTCAAAGTTGTCGATTCTGATGACTGGGTTGATAAAATTGCCTATTTAAAACTTTTAGACAGAATTAAAAAAGCCGTTAATAACAATGAAGAAATTGACCTTTTTTTAACAAACTACGTTTATAATAGGCTAAATGAGGGTCTAAAGAATGTCATCAACTACTCAAATGTAATTGATCCAGATATCATTACAAATTGGGAAAGTTTAAGAAATTTTAAAATTTCTCAGTATTTTATGATGCATTCGCTGACATATAAATTATCTGTGCTAAAAGAAGCAAAATTAGTTCTTCCTGAGCATACTTTTTACGTTGATAATATTTATTCAATTCAGCCTTTACCTTATGTTAAGAAAATGATGTATTTAAATCTTGATTTTTATCAGTATTATATTGGACGTGAAGATCAATCTGTAAATGAGAAATCAATGGTAAAAAGAATAGATCAACAATTTTTAGTAACAAGGCTTACCATAAATTGCCATGACATGGAAAAAATCAGAAAAGAGCAACCTAAGCTTGCTAAATACATGACAAGATATATGTCAATTTTAGTTTGCATAACTTCAATATTGTGCGACCTTTCAAACGATCCTGAACATAAGGCAGAGCGCAAAATACTTTGGAAAGAAGTAAACTCTAAAGACAAAGCGTTTCGCACTCAAGTAAAATATTTCTCACTAAACTTTGCAAGAGTATTGCCTGACCCAGTTTCAAGACCTATCTACATCTTTTGCTACCGATACGCTAAGAAGAAATACATGTTTGCTTAAAAGAAAAATAGGTGTAAAATAAATGAAATTTATAAAAAAACATAAAATGGCATTTAATATACTTTTTTTCCTTCTAATTGCAGGGTTAACTGCCTATGCTTTATTTTGGGGAAATGATATTAATGCGCTTATAAACGGCCTTAGGCAGACTTCTCCTTTTTGGGTACTTGCCTGTGTTGGTGCAGCTGTACTCTTTATTGGAATAGAAAGCGTAATTCTAGCAACAATGCTTAAAAGAGAAAATAGGCCGCTTCCAATCACATCATGTGTTAAATATGCCTTAATTGGTTATTTTTACTCATCAATTACTCCATCTGCAACAGGTGGTCAACCTGCACAGCTTTACTATATGGTTAAAGATGGATATAAATCATCAAGAAGTACGGTTGCCCTTTTAGCAATGGCATTTTACTATAAACTTGTAATGGTTGGTTTTGGAATGCTTTTAATGATTTTCTGGCTTCCAAGCATACAAAGACTTTTTGGAAATTACATTTGGGTATATTATTTAGGACTTTTCCTAAACACCTGTGTACTTGCTGCAATACTTTGCTTTATGTTTATACCAAAACCTACAAGGTGGGTAATTATTAAGTGTGAACGTCTGCTAATTAAAATTAAAATACTAAAATATAGCGAAGAAAGACAAGAAAAAATTGATATATTTTTAGAGCAATACAAAAAAGCTGTACAGCATTTATTTGATAATAAATTACAAGTTTTATTTTTGACCTTGCTTACATTCATACAGCGCTCGCTGCTTATGATTATGCCTGTATTTATTTATTTTGGTTTACCACTTGACCATAGCGAGGCACTTTCAATATTCTTTATTCAGGCTGCAATGTATGTTGCGGTTGATATGCTTCCGGTACCTGGCGCTCAAGGTGTAACGGAAATTATCTTTGTTCAAACACTTGGTACAATTTTCACATCAGCATATACAACAGCTTCAATGGTGCTTACAAGAGGTATAAGCTTTTATATTATCTTATTTGCAGGTTTAGTTGCAGTTGTTCTTTGTAGTGGTTTAATTAAATCAAAACACAAAAAAGGGGAAATAGTAAATGAAGCAGTATGATTATTTAATTGTAGGAGCAGGCCTTTACGGGTGTATTTTTGCATATGAGATGAAAAAAAGAGGGAAGACCTGTCTTGTAATTGATAAAAGAGAGCATATAGGCGGTAATATTTATACCGAATCAGTAGAAGGAATAAATGTACACAAATACGGCGCACATATTTTTCATACATCAAATAAAAAAGTATGGGATTATGTAAACCAATTTGCTCAATTTAATAATTACATAAATTCTCCAATTGCAAATTACAAAGGTGAAATTTACAACCTACCTTTTAATATGAATACATTTAATAAAATGTGGGGAGTAATTACACCTAATGAAGCAAAAGAAAAAATCGCTTCACAAAAGCCAGTTTTAAATTGTGAACCTAAAAATTTAGAAGAGCAAGCAATTTCACTTGTCGGAACTGATATTTACGAAAAACTAATTAAAGGTTACACTCAAAAACAATGGGGAAGAAAATGTACCGATTTACCATCGTTTATAATTAAACGCCTGCCAGTCCGTTTTACTTATGACAACAATTATTTTAACGATACCTATCAAGGTATACCTTTAGGTGGTTATACAGGTATCTGTCAAAAAATGCTTGAAGGTACTGAGGTAAAACTTGGTGAAGATTATCTTTTAAAAAGAGAGTTCTATGATAATTTAGCAGAAACTGTAGTTTATACAGGTTGTATAGATGCATATTTTGATTACTGCTATGGACCTTTAGAGTATAGAAGTGTAAGATTTGATACAAAAGTTTTAGACTGCGAAAATTTCCAAGGAAATGCAGTTGTAAATTACACTGATACAAATCCAACATATACAAGAGTAATAGAGCATAAGCACTTTGAATTTACAAAGTCTGATAAAACAGTGGTAAGTTATGAGTACAGTGATGAATGGACCACAGACAAAGAACCTTATTATCCTGTAAATGACGAAAGAAATGCCACAGTTTTTGAAAAATACTCAAAGCTTGCAAATGAAAAAACAAATGTAATCTTTGGTGGAAGACTTGGCAATTATAAATATTATGATATGGATAAAGTAATAGAAGCGGCACTTTTAAAAATTGAGAACTTATAAAAAATGGGCAAATGCGAATTTAAATTTTCGCATTTGCCCTAAATTTATTTTAAATTTTCATTTTTTGCGTCTTTTTTAAACTTCTTCATTATATAAATATAGACAGGAATTAAGAAAGAAATTGCGCTTATCCATGCTATGGGATTTGCAAAAACGGCGCCCATAAAACCAAAACTTTGTACCAATGTGATAGACACCACAACCCTTGCAACAAGCTCAAATACACCGGTAAGCATTGCAAGCGTTGCATAACCTAAGGCTTGAACAGAGTTTCTGAAAATGTGTAGCAAGAGTAAGAAAATATAACCCACTGCACTTACAAATAAATATGTATAAGTTGCATCTAATGTAGCTGTTTCTGTTGGTGATATGAAAAGCATTGCAATATATCTGCTTGATGTCGCAAGTAAAATAAAACTTGCAATCCAGTATACAACACCAATAAAAAAGCTGTGTTTTATTCCAAGAGAAATTCTGTCGTATTCTTTTGCGCCCAAATTTTGGCCACAAAACGATGCCATAGAAACACCAATAGCTTCAAACCCTTTTAAAATTACTGCATGTATTCTGCCACCTGCCGCAACCGACGCAATTGCCACAGTACCTAAAGAGTTTACTGCTGACTGAAGAACTACCGAGCCTATAGCTGTTATTGAAAACTGTAATCCCATTGGAAAAGATGTTTTTACAAGTTTAATTACATCTTTAAATTTAACTTTTAAATCATTTGTAGTGATTTTTAGAATATCATATTTTTTAAGTATTAAAATTATGCAAAGTAGTGCTGAAACAGACTGTGAAAATACCGTTGCAAGTGATGCGCCAAATACACCTAAATTAAATACCAAGATAAAGAGTAAATCAAGTACAATATTTAAAACCGATGATAAAATCAAAAAATACAAAGGAGTTTTACTGTTTCCAACAGCTCTAAGTGCTGCTGCTAAGAAATTGTATACAAACATTCCAATGAGTCCTGCAAAGAATGTGAAAATATAATCTCTTGAATGAGAAGCTGCATTATCAGGAATTTGTAGTACTGAGAGTATTGGATCAATAAATAAAAGCAAACAAGTGGTAAGAAGTGCACCTGTAATTAAGATTATCCATAATGCTGCGCCAAAAATCTTTTTAATTTTATCATATTCTTTAGCACCAAAACATCTTGATATCGGTATACCAAGTCCTGTAGAGGTACCAAAAACGAATCCTAAAATTAAGAAATTAAGTGAGGATACAGCACCAACACCTGCCAATGCATCAAGCCCTATAAATTGTCCAATAATTGCCATATCTGCAACATTGTAAAGTTGTTGGAGTAAACCTCCTAGAAAAATTGGTATACCAAATTTTAAAATAACTTTAAAAGGCGTACCCACTGTTAAGTTATTAGTCATAATTTCCTCCTGCTTTAAACTGTTAAAATACATGTTATCATAAATTAAAGAATTTAGCAATCTATTTAAAAAAATAAAAATAAACTTGTAAATTTTTGTGTTTTATAGTATAATTTAAAACAATTTATTTATTTTAGGAGGAAGATATAATGACAAAAGGCAAATCGCCAAGCAGAATTTTAACTCTAATTTCGGTAATTGTAATACAACTTTGTGTTGGTATTGCGTATATTTGGAGCGTGTTTCAATCTGGTTTAGCTCAGTCACTCTTTGAGGGAAATAATGCAAGTGCCAGCTTACCATACTCTATATTACTTGCAATTCTTTCTGGAGGCAGTATAATAGGCGGAATACTTGCTTCAAAAATTTCTATTAAATACGTGGTTATGATAGGCGGTTTTATCATTTCTTTAGGATTTTTCCTTGCATCTTTTACCACACCAGAGTTCCCTGAGAGTTTATGGCTTACATACGGTGTTTTAGGTGGCATAGGTATGGGGTTTGTTTATTCTCCATCAATTGCCTGTGTACAAAAATGCTTTCCAGACAAAAAGGGATTAGTAACTGGTTTAGTGGTTGCGGGGCTTGGTTTAGGTGGCGTTATTTTCACTCCTATAGTAGAGTCAATAATTACACTAAACGGAGGAAGCGGTGAAGGAGAGTTAATGGCGTTTCGCATAATCGCTATAATCTTTCTTGTGGTATGTACTATTGGTTCTTTATTTTTAAATACTCCAAACACTACTGCCACAAACACAGCATCGGCAAGCATAAAAGATTTAAGACCTATGCAGGTGCTAAAATCACCAATATTTTACCTCATTACAATTTCTATGCTGCTAGCTTGTATGAGTGGTCTTATGATGATAGGCTTTGCAAAACCTATTGCAATTGGAAGAGGTATGGTAGAAACGGCAAGTATAGGTGTTTTAATGATATCTCTATCAAACGCTGCCGGTAGACTGGTATGGGGTATGGTGTCCGATAAGATAGGCAGAGTTAATACGCTCATCATATTAATGCTTGGTGGTGCCGCTATGTCACTGCTTGTAAACTTTGCCCAGGGCGCTTTAATATTTGTACTTATAGCTTTTGTAGGATTTTTCTATGGTGGTTTTTTATCTACATTTCCATCGCTTACAGCAGAAGCGTTTGGCCCTAAAAACGTAGCTATAAACTACGGTATGGTACTTATAGGTTTTGGTGTTGCAGCGATAGTGTCCTCATATATTGCAGGTATATTTTTAAATCTCGCAGATGGTGACATGGATAAAATGTTCCCAGCATTTGCAATAGCTGCTGCATGCTCACTAGTAGGAGTTGCAGTAATATTACTTGTTAAGAAAATGCTTAAAAAATAGTGTTAGTGAAATAAAAATGAAAAACTCAAACCTTTTATAAAACATAGGTTTGAGTTTTTTTATTTTATTTTTTTAAATTTTGACTGCGTTTTTTTACCGTTAACTGAAAGTTTTCTACTAGTCTTGTATATTCTTTATCCATATATTCACTCGTAATCATAAAATCAGCAGAAGAGCGGTTTGTTGCAATGGGGATATCGTACACAAGTGCTATTCTAAGTAAAGCTTTAACATCAGGATCATGTGGCTGTGCACATAGTGGATCTGAGAAGAAGACTATAAAATCTATAGCGCCCTCTACAATTTTTGCGCCTATTTGTTGGTCACCGCCTAAAGGTCCGCTATTATATGCCTTTACAGGAAGTGAAGTGCGCTCTGCAATCATGGTAGCAGTTGTTCCTGTTCCAGATAAGAAATGCCTTGAAAGTATTTCTTTATTTTTTTCGCACCATTCAAGCATTTCCTCTTTTTTTCCATCATGTGCTATAAGTGCAATATTTTTTTGTTTTGCAAATGTCAAGCTGACAAATTCGTTATTCATATTTTTACTCCTTAATTATATAATCTTTTAATAAAGTGTCAATGTCCCCTGAAAAGTTATCCACTCTTAGCGTTATCGGTTTTGTAAAATCTAGGCTGTATATGCCCATTAAAGACTTTGCATCAAGTATAAAATTTGACTGCCTAAGTTCAAAATCAGCATCAATTGGGGAAATTAGTTTTACAAAGTTAGGTACTGTGTATTCGTTTTGAAATTTAATCAATAAGTTTTTCATCATTATCTCCATTTCAATTTGATACAAAAATTATAACACTTAATTCTTTTTAAGTAAAGTTAAATTCAAAATATAATCTTGACTTTTTAAATCACTTATGCTACTATGAAAAAAATTAACGAGAAGAGGTAGAGCATGTTAGTAAAGTAATCATTTTTAAACACAAATTAACTATTTTGAATTTACAGGATTAGTGCGTTTTGTTGTTAAAATTTGGTGCTTTTGAATTTGCTCTGCTGTTTTTGTATAGCTTTGCTTTAAGCTGCCATTTTTACATCAAAATTGGCAGCTTTTTATTATTGGAGGTAAAACTATCATGGCTCAAATTAATGTTAGTAATTTAACATTTTCATATGAAGGTGCCTATGAAAATGTATTTGAAAACGTTTCGTTTTCTATAGACACAAACTGGAAACTTGGTTTTTGTGGTAGAAATGGACGAGGAAAAACCACTTTTTTAAATTTGCTCATGGGAAAATATGAGTATAAAGGAAACATAAATAGCAGTGCTAAATTTGATTATTTCCCATTTTATGTAGAAGATAAGTCGCAAATGACCATAGACATAGTATCAGATGATTGGAGAATTTTTAAAGAGTTATCTTTATTATCGGTTGATGCAGATGTTTTATATCGACCATTTAATACTTTATCAAATGGAGAGCAGACAAAGGTGTTGCTTGCAAGTTTATTTATTAAGGAGAATAATTTCTTGTTAATAGATGAACCTACAAACCATTTAGACGTATCGGCACGTCAGATTGTGGCAAATTATCTAAAGTCAAAATCAGGGTTTATTTTAGTGTCGCATGACAGGGCATTTTTAGACATATGCACAGACCATATATTATCTATTAATAAAACAAATATATCTATTACGCAAGGAAATTTTTCTACTTGGTATGACAATAAAATACGACAAGATAATTTTGAGCTAAACGAAAACGAAAAATTAAAAAAAGACATAAAAAGACTAAAGGAAAGTGCAAGGCAAAAGGCTCAGTGGGCAGATAAAGCTGAGGCAACTAAAATTGGTTTTGATCCTAAAAAAACAGAAAAAAGCATGGGTAGACGTTCATATGAGGGCGCAAAAGCAAAGGCTTCAATGAAACGAATGAAATCTATGGAAAAAAGACAAAACTCTATGATAGAAGAAAAAGAGTCCTTGCTTCAAAATATTGAAACAAATTTTCCATTAAAACTTGAACCACTTAAATTTCATTCTAAAAGACTTGTTGAGTGTAATAATTTATCACTATCATATGGAGATAAAACAGTTTTTTCTGATGTTGACTTTATATTGTCGCAAGGGGATAGATTGGCAGTTTGCGGCAAAAACGGCTGTGGTAAATCAAGTCTTATCAAACTAATTTGCGGACAAGAATTGACTTATGATGGGGAGTGTTATATTGCAAAAGGTCTTGAAATTTCTTATGTAAACCAAAGCACTGAGCATCTATGTGGTAAATTAACTGATTATGAAGAAGAAAACAATATTGATGTATCGCTTTTTAGAGCAATTTTGAGAAAACTTGATTTTTCAAGAACACATTTTGACATGAGTATAAATAATTTTAGCATGGGACAAAAAAAGAAAGTGCTTTTAGCACATTCACTTAGTACAAAAGCACATATATATATTTGGGACGAGCCACTTAACTATGTTGATATTTTATCGAGAATACAAATTGAAGACTTGATAAAAGAATATGCACCCACCATGATTTTTGTTGAGCATGATAAAGTTTTTACAGAAAATATAGCAACAAAAACACTGAACTTATAAGGAGATTGTATGTATTCTATAGTAAAAAGAGATGAGAAATATTTAAATGAATTAATTAATTTTATAAATGAAAATTATGAGCTTAATATATTAAAAATTAAACCTGCTAAGCGTGGATTTTATGGTGAAACATGGCAAATTTTCACCATTGATAATTCTTATTTTTTAAAATATAATTTTTCAAATATTAAAAATGAATACGCTGATAGTTTTTCTGTTATGCAGTTTTTTAGTGAGAATAATATAACTTTCACGCCTAAAATAATTCCTACAAAAAACGGTGGGCTTTACACTGCATTTAATGATGGAATTTTAGGAATTTTTGAATGGATTGATGGAGAAAATTTAGAAACAGATGAAACTAAGCCTTTTGAATATGCTATGTTGTGTCAAATTTATTCACTACCAAAATTTAACAGTAAAATAAATATTGAACGCTTTGAAATTGATGTTTTAAATGTGTTTTATGGGCTTTTAGATAGACTTAAATATTCTGATGATAAAAATGAAAAACTATTATACAAGGAAATAATAAAAAAAGCCGATTTAATCTCATTTAGAGAAAATCAGCTAATTAAATATTCAAAATTATGTAAGCTTGATATGGGAAATTTTTATTTAACCCACGGTGACGCAGGTGGCAATTTGTTGGTAAATGACAATAAAAAATTTATTATTGACTGGGACGCACCAAAATATGCACCACCAGAGCGTGATGCATGGTTTGTTTGTGTTCACAAATTATGGGCACGTGACACATTTAATTCAATACTTAAAAAGCACAACATAAATTACGAATTAAAGTATGAACGCTTGGCTTTTTATGCATATTTTTCCTATTTTTATTACTTTACAGAGTATTTAACTGCTGTTTTTGATATAAAAGAGGGCAAAAAGGAGCTTATAAATGATGTAATATCTTACATGAAGTGTTGGATAGAAACGCCGTTAAGCTTTGCCGATACTATAACTTAAGCACCATTACAGCTTGCAAAAACGGATGGGCTTCATCTGTTATTTTCTCAGTAACTTTAAACCCGCAACTCTCATAAAAATATTTTAATTTTTCATTTTTATCAACCATTATAAGGCTTAAACTTGTGCCACCTAAAGACTTTACTTTTGATTTGCAAAAGTCTATTAATGCTCTGCCAATGCCTGTCTGCTGATGCTCTGGCAACACAGCAAATTTTTGAAAATAGAATACATTATTTTCACCTTTTAAAAGCTGCACATATGCAACTGCATCATCATCTATAAAAGCCGCGTACATTTTTGTGCCGGCTTTTTTATATTCGAAAAGTTTTTCTGTTGTAATAAATGCACCAGATGAAGGATAATTTTCTTTTGTAAAACCATACTCCTTAGCACTATCTTTAAATGCAGCCCTAATAACCGCACAGCAATCATCAAAATCTGTATCACGTACAGACAAAATTTTATAATGTGACAATTTTCATACCTCCGATTTATATTAGTTATAATTATACTAAAAATGGAAGTAAATTGCAAATTAAAATATATTATAGAAATTAGGACTTTGTGAAATTAAGAGATGTTTTGCACAAACTATAATTTCATCTAAAATTATATAGGACAGTTCAAAATTTTCAAGTCTTATATGTGTCTTTAATGACGCAATAGAAATCTCCAAGCGCTCTAAGTGGTCATGTCCTATATAAGAGCTTAGAATTTTATAATTATTTTCCCATTCTTCATTTAATTTTTTTGAAACATCTTCTGCCTTGTCAAAATTTTCATCAATTATACTTTGCTGAATGTCTTCGCAGTAAAAAGCTATATCTTGCGCTATATTTTGTGTGCATATAAGTGAAATTACGGGCAAGCTTATCGAGAAAATTATTAAAGCAATCGCAACTTTAATTCTACTCAAAATTTTCCCTCCTTTAAAATTATATTATAATCGCCTCCGGTATTTGCTGTCATAATATAAATTTCTTCAACATTCTTGTTTTCATAATTCAATATTGACACTAATTTTTTCAAGTCCATCTTTAATACTTTTAACGAATTTGAGCATATATCGCCATCGCTTATGACCACAACTTCTAATTGCGAATTCGCTTTATTAATTCCTAAGTCGCTTTTTGTAACTTCACAGTATTCATCTTTTTTAATGATGCTGAGTGCTCCATTTGTTTCAACTATTGCAAACTTTACTTCAGATATCGAAAAAACATCTTTTTGACGCAGTTCTTCAAATAAGTCCTCGGTGCTCATCCTAAGTTCTTTCATTTCTTTTTGTAGTACTACGCCGTCATTAATAACAACCACAGGTCGACCGCAAAGTAGTCTTCTAAACTTACTACTTTTAAGCATGAACACAGTAAGTAAAATTTCAAACCCAATAAGAAAAAAAATAGGAATTAGGCCACTTGTAAGTGGTTGTCCACTGTCTTGCATTGGTATAACTGCTAAATCAGATATTAAAAGTGTCACCACAAGTTCCGTGGTCTGAAGCTGGCTTATCTGTCTTTTTCCCATAAGCCTTACAGCCGTTATGATTATTACATAAATTAATAAAGTTCTAATTAATGAAATTAACAAACACATCACTCCTTTATATTAAAAGTTTTTCCAAAAAGTATAAGAGTATTAAAAATGGGGAAAATAATTTTAAAATTTTTAGTAAAAGGAAAAAACAATGATAAAAATCTCTAAAAAACTTGATGATGTGATAGCTCACATGGATGAACTCTTTTTAAACGCAGTCGATTATACAAAGTTAAATATAACTATAGGCAATCAAAGCGCAGTTTTACTATCACTTGAAGGGCAAATTAATAAAGATTATACTGCACTTAGCGTGCTAACTCCACTTATGAAAATAGAAAAAACTTTTGACTCATCCGCCGACACACTAAACTATGTAAAAACTCAAATTATAGCCTCTGTAGATCAAGCAGATATTTATGACATAGATGATATTGCGCTTAAAATGATGTTGGGTTTTGCTGTGTTAATTATAGACGGCTGTGAAAGCGCTGTAGGCTTTAGTGTGCAGGGTTTTAAACTGCGTGGTATAAACCAACCTGATAACGAAACCATGCTTAGAGGCTCTAAAGAAGGGTTTATAGAGTCTGTGCAAATAAACATGTCGCTTATTAGAAAAAGAATGAAAAGTACAAATTTAAAATTTGAAAGAATGTATGTAGGGTCTGAAAGCAACACACCAATTTTACTTTGCTACCTTGATAATAGAGTATCTAAAAACATATTAAAAAGAATAAGACTTGAAATATCTTCGATAGATTTAAAAACAGTTATGGCAGCTGGATATTTACGAGGTTATTTTAAAAAACAAGGCTTATTTAATAATGTAGGAATGACCGAAAGACCTGATACGGTTTGTGGAAAAATTGAAGAGGGCAGAGTTGCTATTATTGTTGACGGCACACCTACTGTTTTAATAGTACCTTATCTTTTTTCAGAAAATTTTCAAACCCTTGATGATTATGCAAGCACATCTTTATATGGAAGCTTTATACGTATTATTAAATATATTGCATTTTTTATTTCTGTATTTTTACCCGGTCTTTATGTTGCAATTGTCACTCATAGGCCAGAGCTTGTACACGATGAACTTCTTTTAAAAATAGCACAAGCAGAAGCATCTACTCCTTTTAATATTTTTTGGGAATTGCTTCTTGTAAATTTACTATATGAAATAATGCGTGAAGCAGGACTGCGTGCGCCCAAGGTATTAAGCCAAAGTGTAAGCATAGTTGGTGCGCTTGTTGTAGGTGACATGGCAGTATCGGCAGGGCTTATAGGCGCACCGTCCATAATAATCATAGCAGCAGCGGCAATTTCAGATTATGCTATACCAAAACTTTATGAACAAGTTTCATTATTAAGGCTTGCATTTATTATTATAGGTGCAACACTTAGCACATGGGGCATAATGATAGCATTTATGTTTTTATTATTTAACTTATGTTCTCAAACAAGCTTTGGAATACCTCTAACATCACCTATTTCTCCTTTTTCAAAAACAGTGTTTAAGGATGTTTTAATAAGAGCACCGTGGAACAAACTTAACCAAAACAGAAACAAGGTGCAAAATATGCCTGGAGCGGAGGAATAAACATGCAAAAAATCACAGCAAATCAGTTTTTTGTGCTCATGTATTTATCATCAATAACCTATGTTTCAACTTTAAACAGTAGCGCACTAAATAATAATTTTACAGACAGTTTACTATCAGCTATCTTATCCGCCGTTTTTTCTATATTATTAAGTTTACCAATATTTTTTCTTCACGATAAAAGTAATGAGTTTTGTGCATATTCAATTATTAAGAAAAGAGTAAAGGCATTTTCTTATATTATTTTTTCGCTATATATAATTTACTTTTTGATTTGCGATATTTTAATGCTTTCCTTACTTGTTGACTTGCTTGTAAGTACAATATTCCCTTCAATCGACCCAATTTTTATTGCGGTTATGGTACTAGTAGCCGCCTCTTATGGTGCGTACAAAGGTATAGAGTCCGTCGCACGTGCAGGACTTATAGTTTTAGTGCTGGCAATAATTGGTTTAATCCTTGTGCTTTTAGGTCTTATTAATCTTTATAACGAAGATAATAGGCAGGTGTTTTTATATAATGGTGTATCGGACATGTTATCAAACACTGTAGTTATTTTTATTAGAAGTAGTTTTCTACCTCAAGCACTTTTCCTCCTTTCATATGTAAAAGGAAAAACTGTAAAAAAATCGGTAATTACAAATTCATTTACAGGAATATTCACGTATATTGTTATATTTTTTGTTATTCACTGCTTAGGCTTATTTGCAAGTATAGAACTATTTCCCATATATACATTAAGTTCAGTTTCAAAATTATTACCCATACAAAGGCTTGATATTTTATTTGTAATGTTATGGTTTTCGATACTTGTTATTAAAATTTCGTCAGATTTTGTTGCGATAAGCGCATGCTTTAAAAATACTTTTTATCAAAAGTACAAAAAACAATTTTTTATTATTTGTGGTTTTATAGTTTTAGGCTTTACCGCCATATTATCAGTAAATTTCCAGTTTAAACAAATCTTATTACACCCAATTGTAACTGGTATGTTCATAGTAGTTTTGGGCATATTTATACCACTTATTTTAAGTATAAGGAGAAAAGAATGATTAAAAATTTATTTAAACTTTTAATTTTTCCTATGATTTTACTATCATTTAGCTCTTGCACTACAGAGCTTTATGAAAAAAACATGATTAAAGCTGTAGGCATTGATAAAACTGATGAAGAGTATGAGGTCACAGTGAGATATTATCCACTAGACAGCGATGTAAGTGAAGAAAAAAACGCCACAGCAAAAGGTGCTACTGTATATGACGCACTAAATGAATTATCGCTTATAACAGGAAAAGAACAAATGTACTCTAAAACAAGTTTTGTTATTATAGGAAATGAGCTTGCACAAGATGGAATAGATGATGCCATTGATTTTTTTATAAGATATTTTAGATCTCGACCAACAGTGAATTTATATGTGTCAAAAACAAGTGCCAGCGAAATCTTGCAAACAAAAGTTGATGACAAACTTATTTCATCTGATACAATAAGCTCCTATACAGAAAACAGTGAAAATGCAGGTAAAACAGTTAGTTCTACAATAATGGATATAATCTCAGAAAATTTAGGCACAGACGAAACTTCAATTTTGCCCTTAATTGAGAAAAAAGATAATGAAATAATATGTAATAAAAGTGTTGTTTTAAAAGATTATAAATCTATATTTGAATTGTCAGAGGAAGAAACAAAAGGCTTCTTAATGGCACATGGTGAGTATATTAAGGGCAGTTTATATATAGAGGATGAAAAAAGCAATAAAATCAGTTTAGAGCTCTATGTAAATGATGCTACACTAGAAACTGTGGAGTTAAATACAAATTATAGCCTTAATCTAAATATAAAAGCGGAAATCGCCGTTGTGGCAATCCCGCTTTTGGATACAGATGTAAGCTATACTGAAATTGAAGATGCAGTAAACGAAAAAGTTAAAGCTCTCATAGAAAATACTGTAAGCACTGCACATCAAAACAATATAGACATTTTAAATTTAGGATATTATCTTTATATAAACGAAACCGCCTACTGGAAAGCGCACAGCGAAGATTTCACTGAAAAATTAGTTAGAGGTAATATTAATATTAATGTAGAGTCAAAAATCACAAGAATTGGCGAAGAAGAACATCCTTATTATTAAATATCAAGATAAATATTATATCTTATAAGCCAATAGTTAATTTGTAATAAATAAGCTAAAAGCTGTGGCCCTGCCATTAGTTGACCAAACCAAGGTTTTCCATAATCAAACTCTTCTTTCAAAAGTGCACTTACTGTGTCTTTTGATAAAATTTTCAAAATTGGTTGAAGTGGGTCTTTTAAGATGCATTTAAGCTTATTTTTAAGCATAGTTTCATATACAGGATTATGAGTCTTTGGAAAAGGACTCTTTTTTCTGTCTATGATACTATCTGGCAAAACGCCTCTTGCTGCATCACGCAAAACTGACTTTTGCACACCGTTTTTACATTTATAGCTCCATGGAAGGTTATAGACATACTCTAAAAGTCTGTGATCAGCATACGGTACTCTTACCTCTAAACCACTATACATGCTACATCTGTCTTTTCTATTAAGTAAAGTTTGCATAAACCATGTAATATTAAGATAAGACATCTTGCGCATTTTTTTCATGTCTTCATTATCTTTGTAATATAACGGTGTATCATTTATAGTTTTTTCAAGCAAATTATTTGTATAGTCAAATAAATTAATTTCTTTTAGTATATCAGCATTTAAAACAGAACTTCTAAAATCTATATTTCTTGACCATGGAAATGTTTTATAATCCATCTCCTTAAACCAAGGATATCCGCCAAAAATTTCATCTGCACATTCTCCGCATAAAACCACCTTATGATTTTGCTTTACTTTGTTACAAAAGTATAGTAAAGAGCTGTCAATATCCGCCATACCTGGTAAATCTTTTGCAATGACTGCATCAAATAAATTTGAAAACAAGTCCTCATTTGAACATACTAAAGTTTTATGTGTTGTACCCAGTAAAGCGCTTACTTTTTGTGCCCAAGGTTCATCTGCCGTTGGCTGAAATGCAGTAGGTGAAAAATATGTGCTATTTTCTTCAAAATCAAATGAATACGTACTTAAATCCATTTTAGTTTGCGAAAATTTTCGTGCTGCAAGTGCCGTTATAACGCTAGAATCAAGACCGCCTGACAAAAATGTGCATATAGGAACATCTGACACTAACTGTCTATCAGCTATATCAAACAAAAGCTCTCTTACATAATCTACTGTTTTTTCATAACTGTCCTCATGTTCATAACATTCAATAGTGTAATATTTTGTTTTAGTTAAGCCATTTTCATTAAATATAGCATTAAACCCTGGTTCAAGCTCAAATATATTTTTAAAAACTCCACTTCCAGGCGACCTTGCAGGTCCTACGCCAAAAATTTCACAAAGTCCATTTTTATCAATTACAGGTTTAATTTTTGGGTACTCAAACAAAGCTTTTATTTCAGAAGCAAAAACTAAAGTGTTGTCAGAAATGGTGTAAAACAGCGGCTTCACACCAAATCTATCTCTACAAAGAAATAGTCGTTTGTTTTTTGTATCATCAATAGCAAAGGCAAAAATTCCATTTAAATAATCAGCAACTTTGTCACCGAATTCTATGTATGCTTTAAGTACTACCTCTGTATCGCAATTAGTGTCAAAAACATGTCCCTTAAGCTTTAATACTTGTTTAAGTTCCTTTGTGTTGTAAATTTCTCCGTTATAAGCTATGGTATAACTTATACCATCAATAAAAGCTGTCATAGGCTGCCTGCCGAGTAGCGGATCCATAACAGCAAGCCTTGTGTGGGACAGAACACAGTTTTTTGATACATACACGCCGCTATCATCAGGTCCTCTGTGCGATAAGCGCATACCCATTCTCATTCCTATGTCGTAGTGAGTACTACTTTTCTTAGAAATTTCATAATCAAAATTTGAAAAACCAGCAAAACCGCACATAAAAATTCTCCATTCTTGCCAAGCAGATAAAATCTTGTCTTAGCAACTTAATATTTCATTATATGCAAAGGATTTTGAGTTTGGAACAAATTTGTATAAATATTAATTGAATTATTTTAAAATTTATTGTAAAATAAAGTTCAGTCACTTTTAAAGGAGTTAATTATGTTTAGTATAAAAAAAGAAGAGTTTTTAGAGCTTAGAAAAGCTTTCATGTCAAAATATTTTAATAAAATGAATGACATGCAAAAAAAAGCAGTGTTTAAAATTGATGGTCCACTGCTTATTTTGGCAGGTGCTGGAAGTGGAAAAACCACGGTTGTAATTAATAGAATTGCAAATATTATAAAATTTGGTAACGCATACGAAAGTAGTTTCGTTCAAGATAGTATAGATGATAATGACATCAAAACTATGAGAGAGTACATAAAAAACGGTGGGGAGTGCAGTGAAGAACTTTGCAAAAAACTTTCTGTATCCGCCTTAAATCCATGGCGAGTTATGGCTATTACCTTTACAAACAAAGCTGCAGCAGAGCTTAAAGAAAGACTCATTACAATGCTTGGCAGTGAAGGTAATGACATTTGGGCATCAACATTTCACTCTAGCTGTGCAAGAATTTTGAGAAAAGACGGTGAAAGACTGGGCTACAGCAGAAATTTTACTATTTATGATACAGACGACAGCAAACGCACCATGAAGCAGTGCTTAAAACAACTTGATCTATCTGAGAAAAATTTCCCCATAAGAGCAGTTCTTAGTGAAATTTCACGTGCAAAAGACTCACTTACAGAGCCTGCTCAGTTTTCACAAGAAGCAGGGGAAGATTATAGGCTTAAAAACATTGCAAAAGCTTATGCTCTTTATCAAAAAACATTAAAAGAAAATAATGCAATGGATTTTGATGATCTTATTGTAAACACAGTAAAACTATTTATAAGCTGTGAAGACGTATTAGACTATTATTCTGAGCGTTTTAAATATTTAATGGTAGATGAGTATCAAGACACAAACCATGCACAGTATATGCTTGTAAAGCTTTTAGCACAAAAGCGTGGAAACATTTGCGTTGTTGGCGATGATGACCAAAGTATATATAAATTTAGAGGTGCGACAATTGAGAATATCATGAATTTTGAAACGCATTTTCCAAATGCTGTTACAATAAGACTTGAACAAAATTATCGCTCAACTCAAAACATTCTAAATGCCGCTAATATGGTTATTGAAAATAATAAGGGTAGAAAAGGCAAAACGCTTTGGACTAATAACGGAAATGGCGATATTATTTGCGTTCACACTGCACAAAATGAGCAAGACGAGGCGGATAAGGTAGCAGATGAAATTTTAAAAAGGGTAGGGCAGGGCAGAAAATTTTCTGACTTTGCGGTGCTTTACAGAATGAATGCACAGTCACTTAGTTTTGAGCGCATGTTTGCAAAACAAGGAATACCTCACAGAATTTTAGGGGGAATTAGGTTCTTTGACAGGGCAGAAGTAAAAGACATGCTTGCATATTTACAGGTAATAAACAACCCAAATGATGCACTTAGGCTTAGAAGAATTATAAATCAGCCAAAAAGAGGAATAGGTGACAGGACAGTTGATAACATAATAGCAATTTCAGATCAACTTGGTATAACCGCACTAGAGGTAATACTTAACTGTAAAGAATACGCACTACTATCTCGTGCCTCAAAAAATTTAATTTCTTTTGGAAAATTAATAAAGAGCTTTATAGACTTTTACGAAAGCGGTGAAAATTCGCTTAGTGATTTATATAAAAAAATACTTGATGACACAGACTATATAGCATACATAAAAGAAACCGATCCTGAAAAAGCAGCGGATAGGGAAGAGAACATAAAAGAGCTTGCTTCAAATATTCAAAGATTCGAAAATGAGCTTTTAAGCGAGGGCATGGAAGCACCACTTTCTACATATCTTGAAGAAATTGCGCTTATCACCGACATGGATAATTACGACAAAACAGCAGATGCCGTTGTGCTTATGACAGTGCACTCTGCAAAGGGGCTTGAATTCCCTGTGGTATTTTTACCAGGACTTGAAGAAAGCATTTTCCCAGGAATGTCAGCGATTTATGTTGAAAGCGAAGTAGAAGAGGAACGCAGACTTGCCTATGTTGCAATTACAAGGGCGAAGGAAGAACTTTTAATATATCACGCTGAAAGCCGTATGGTTTTTGGCTCTACCACAAGAAATAAAGTATCGAGATTTGTTGAGGAGATACCAGAGCATTTAGTGGAAAAAAGTGCTACGAATAAATTTTATACTCCTATAAAAAGCGATTATAGCCAAAAAGCCTCAGGCTCTGTAATGTCCGCCGGCGGATTTAAACCACAAACACCAAAGCCAAAAGCAAAACAAAGCTATAAAGAAGGCGACACCGTAATGCATAAAACATTCGGACAAGGCATAGTGCTGTCATGCCGACCAATGGGCAACGACACCCTACTAGAAATAGCCTTTGAAGCAGGAACAAAACACCTAGGCGCAAACTTTGCAAA
>CAYJJB010000009.1:0-6338 GCA_964370405.1 uncultured Eubacteriales bacterium
TAATTGGAATACCTGCAATGGATGCACCAAGAATTTCCGCAAAGACAGGAATTAATATTCATGATGTTATGGAGGCTATAGTAAAAGACGTGCCTCCACCTGTAGGTGACACTCAAAAACCGCTACAGGCGCTTATATTTGACTCTTATTATGACGCATACAAGGGTGTAATAACCTATGTAAGAATTAAAGAGGGTACTGTAAAAGTTGGCGACACAATAAAAATGATGGCATCTGGCGCACAGTTTACTGTTGTTGAATGTGGATATTTAAGGGCAACAAACCCAGAACCAACAGGAATTTTACAGGCTGGTGAAGTTGGATATATAACGGCTTCAATAAAAAATGTAAGAGATGCGCATGTTGGTGACACTATAACAACAAAAGATAATCCGGCGGATATAGCGCTTGAGGGATATAGGGAAGTGCAACCAATGGTTTTCTGCGGTGTGTACCCTGCAGACGGCGCACATTATTCTGACTTGCGTGATGCTTTAGAAAAATTACAGCTAAACGATGCGGCTTTAAGTTTTGAGGCAGAAACTTCAATTGCCTTAGGTTTTGGCTTTAGATGTGGATTTTTGGGACTACTCCATATGGAAATAATTCAAGAAAGACTTGAGCGTGAGTATGATTTAGACCTTATTACGACAGCACCTAGTGTTATTTACCACATTACAAAGACTGACGGCACAAAACTACAAATAGATAACCCAACAAACTACCCAGACCCCGTGCTTATTGCAGCGTCTGCAGAGCCAATTGCCAATGCGCACATATATTCACCATCAGATTATGTTGGAAATATTATGGACTTATGCCAAGAGCGACGTGGAATTTTTAAGGACATGAAATATATAGATACAGACCGTGTTGACATACATTATGAACTGCCATTAAATGAAATTATATACGACTTTTTTGACGCCCTAAAATCAAGAACAAGGGGTTATGCCTCATTTGACTATGAACTTAAGGACTATCAAAAAAGCTCACTTGTAAAACTTGATATAATGCTAAATGGCGAAGTAGTTGACGCACTTTCATTTATTATACACAGTGAAAAAGCCTATAGCAGGGCAAGAAAAATGTGTGAAAAACTTAAGGAAAAAATTCCAAGACAATTATTTGAAGTGCCAGTGCAAGCCTGTATTGGTGGAAAAGTTATAGCAAGAGAAACCGTAAAAGCAATGCGTAAAGACGTTTTGGCAAAATGCTATGGCGGTGACATAACAAGAAAGAAAAAGCTATTAGAAAAACAAAAAGAAGGTAAAAAGAGAATGAGACAACTGGGAACAGTTGAAGTTCCACAAGAAGCCTTTATGTCTGTTTTAAAACTTGATGAATAATTAAAAAGCTGTTACAGATGAGTAAAATCATTTGTAACAGCTTTTTTTATAATGAAAAAACACGAAGTATAAAACTTCGTGTTTTCCCAGATTATATTACAGTGCCCGAAGGCGTCGTACTCTAAATTAAGCTTTTACTGTGTCTAGTCCCATCATTTTTTTCATTTGTGGAACTTGGAACACTGCTGCTGCACCAATCATTGTAAATATTGCTTCAGGTAGCATGTAAGTGCCATTATATGTAAGTGAGTATATTATTGAAGCGCCAATTTCTTCTATATTTACAAGTGAACCGAAAATAACTACTCCTGAGAAGAAGTGTGATACAAATCTTAATCCTACAGCAATAAATACACCAGCCATTATACCAACAGTGCCTTTTTTTCTAAACATGCCAGCAAGTCCTAAAACGGTGAAAGCAATAAGGTAGTCAAATACTATTGTTCCCACAAGTGCCTGTGTTGTAAGTCCCCAGCTTAATACGTCTGAAATACCTGTTGCAAGTTGCAACAGTGAATAAACAAACGCCACTGTAAGTCCCCAACCTGTGCCATAAGTAACTGAAATAAATGCTATTGGTAGCATTGATAAAAGAGTGATTGAGCCACCCATGGGCATAACCCATATAGTTACAAGGCCAAGGGCAAAAGCCATTCCCAGCATAACTGCGCTTACTGTCATTTTTTGAATTTGTTGTGTTTTCATTTTTTTACCATCCTTTTATTTTTTGCAAAAAAGGATTTGCCAGAGAAAAATATAAACCGCAAGTTTTTATACCTGCGGTTTGATTTGTAAATATCATCCCTACGTCGGCATTATCCGTATCAGGTTATAAGGGTTTTGACGTACACGCCACTCTCAGCCGAATTAATTTTCAGCTCCCCGTTTTTGCCACATAATTATAACATATTATTTAGAAATTTGCAAGCCGTAATTTGAAATTTTTGGCATTAAAACGCCCTAAATCTCTCGTATCTTGCTTTTAGCATCTCATCTTTTTCTATATTAGAAAGAAGAGAAATTTCTTCGTCAATTTTTAATTGCAGTTTAGAAAATACTTTGCTAAAATCTCTGTGTTCTCTTATTATTTCTTCAACAACACCAAAGTTTAACATGTCTTGTGCAGTAAGTTTTAAACACTGTGCCGCTTGCTCTGCTTTTTTTGAATCTTTCCACAAAATGCTTGCGCAGCCTTCTGGAGAAACAACAGAATATATTGCATTTTCCATAATCCATACTCTGTCTGCAACTGCCAAGGCTAAAGCTCCACCAGAGCCACCCTCGCCTATTAAAATTGAAATTACAGGTACTTTAAGTGCCATCATTTCCATAAGGTTTTCTGCAATTGCCTGTCCTTGTCCACGCTCCTCTGCACCTATTCCGCAAAAAGCACCAGATGTGTCTACAAAGCAAATTACAGGGCGATTAAATTTTTCTGCTTGTTTCATAAGTCTTAAGGCTTTTCTATATCCTTCTGGATAAGGAGAGCCGAAATTTCTTTTAACCCTGTCCTTTGTGTCAGTACCTTTTTCCATTGCGATAACTGTTACAGGTTTTCCATTAAGTCTAGCAATTCCACCAACTATTGCGGCATCATCAGAAAATCTTCTGTCGCCGTGAAGCTCTGTAAAATTTGTAAAAATATTATTTATGTAGTCAAGTCCTGTGGCACGGTCTTTTCCTCTTGCCGCTTGAACTCTGTCATATGCACTGGTCATAATTTTCTCCTTTCTCATGTTTTAAGCATGTATTGAAAGTATTTCATGTATTTTTTCTTTTTGTAAGCCCCTAGCACAAATTAAATCAACAAAGCCATGCTCTAAGACAAATTCTGCTGTTTGGAACTCTTTAGGCAATTTTTTTCTTATAGTTTGCTCTATAACACGTCTACCTGCAAAGCCAACTGTTGCCTTTGGTTCAGACATAATAATGTCGCCCTCCATAGCAAAGCTTGCAGTAACACCACCTGTTGTAGGGTCGGTTAAAACTGTAATGTATAAAAGGCCTTTGTCACTGTGTTTTTTAACAGCAGCAGAGGTTTTAGCCATTTGCATTAAAGACAAAATGCCCTCTTGCATTCTGGCGCCACCTGACACGGTATATCCAATTACAGGCAAATTATTTTCACAAGCATATTCGAAAATTCTTGTAATTTTTTCACCAACTATTGTTCCCATAGAGCCCATCATAAAGCTTGGGTCCATGAAAAATAGTGCGCTTTCTATGCCATTTATTTTTCCTTTGCCACAAATAACACCTTCATTTTCACGGCTTACAAGTTTAGCTGTTTTAAGTTTTCCGTCATATCCTGGGAAATCTAAAATATTTTTACTTTTAAGATCACCATAAAATTCTTCAAAACTTTCGCTGTCGGTAAGGTATGCAATTCTTTGTCTTGCGCTCACTCTAAAATGGTGGCCACAACGACAAACATTTAAACTTTCCCAAAGCTCTGTAACAGGAGTTGCAAAGCCACAAGATGGGCAAGTTGTGCTTATAACTGTTGGTTCTTCTCGTAAAATTCCGCCTTTTTCAAGCTCGTTTTGAGGAGATTTAAACAAACCCATTAATTTCATAAGTTTTCACCTCTGTTTATCAGTTTTCTTCTCTCTTTTTAATAAAATCAGTATAATAATCGCCACTTTGGAACTCTTTATCTCTTATTATTTCAATTTGACCCTCTACGTTGTTTGGAGTGCCATCAATAACAAGTTCGCAAAGAGATGACTGCATTTTTCTTATAGCTTCTTCTCTGTTTGATGAAAAAACTATCATTTTGCCAAGCATAGAGTCATAATATGGTGGTATGTCATATCCTTGATATAAGAATGAGTCAAATCTTACCCATGGACCTGCTGGAACATGCAAGAATTTAACTTTGCCAACGCCTGTTGCATTAATTCTGCACTCAATTGCGGCACCTCTAATTCTTACGTCCTCTTGTTTAAAATCTAAATCAACACCTGCTGCAATTCTTATTTGCCATTTAACAATATCTCTACCGCAAACAAGCTCTGACACTGGGTGCTCTACTTGAAGTCTTGTATTCATTTCCATGAAGTAAAAATTTTCTTCTTTGTCCATTAAAAATTCAATTGTACCTGCATTTACATATCCTACAGCTTTTGCAGCTTTTGTAGCAGCTTCAAACATTTTTGCTCTTGTATCAGCACTTACATAAGGAGATGGTGACTCCTCTACAAGTTTTTGGTTGTTTCTTTGAATAGAACATTCTCTTTCGCCAAGGCACACTGTATTGCCTTTTTCGTCACATAAAAGCTGAACTTCTATATGTTTTGCAGGGAATAAGAATTTTTCCATGTACATGCGACCGTCACCAAAAGCCATTTGTGCTTCGTTTGATGCTGTTTTAAAAGCATGTTCAATTTCTTCTTCAGATTTTACAAGTCTTATTCCTTTTCCGCCGCCGCCCGCACTTGCTTTTAGTAAAACAGGGTAGCCTATTTCTTTTGCTCTATTTGCAGCGTCGTTTTCGTCTTTAAGTATTTCTGTTCCGGGAATAATTGGAACACCAGATTCTTTCATAAGTTGTCTTGCGGCATCTTTATCGCCCATTCTTGAAATGATATCACCTGATGGACCTATGAAAACTATTCCGTTGTCTTTGCACATTTTTGAAAACTCAGCATTTTCAGCTAAAAACCCATATCCTGGGTGTATAGCTTGCGCTTTTGTAACAAGTGCCGCTGAAATTATGCGCTCTTTATTTAAATAACTATGTTCAGATTTAGCAGGACCTATGCAAATTGCTTGGTCAGCAAGAGCTACGTGAAGACTGCTTTCGTCAGCCTCAGAATAAACGGCAATTGTAAAAATTCCCATTTCCTTGCAAGCTCTTATTACTCTAACGGCAATTTCGCCCCTGTTTGCAATTAAAACTCTCTCAAACACTGTTTTTCTCCTTCTCTAAATTAGTAAAGAGTGAAAAGTGAAGAGTGAAGAGTTGTTGTGAAATTCTGCGAATTTTTTGATTATATTTTACTTATTTAAAAGATTATTGTAAATACAATTAAAAAACGCTTGCGTTTTCACATTTACTTTTCACTTTTCACCATTCACTTTTCACTTTAATTAAACTTTTATTAACGCAAATGAAAATTCTGCTGATACGCATAGTTTTCCATTTACATAGCCTTTTCCTTTTGCAAAATAAAAGGCGCCTCTTGATTTTATTAAAGAACATTCTGTTTCTAGTGTATCACCAGGTTTTACTTGACCTTTAAATTTAACTTTGTCAAGTCCTGTAAAAAACGGAGTCATGCCTTTTTCGCCTACATCAGACAGTAAAACACATGCAGATTGTCCAAGCATTTCGCATAAAATAACACCTGGTACTACAGGATTTCCAGGAAAATGTCCTTTAAGGAAAAATTCGTCACCTTTAATATGACATTTGCCTTTTGCAACTTCTCCGTCAAGTACAACTTCATCCACCAAAAGCATATTATCTCTGTGAGGAATTATATTTTTAATTTCTTCTCTGTTCATATATTCTCCTTATTTCACACGGAATAAAGGTTGTGAAAATTCTACTACTTGACCGTTATTTACAAGTATATCAACAATTTCACCGTCTACTTCACTTGTGATTTCATTCATTAGTTTCATAGCTTCAACTATGCACAAAACGTCACCTTTTTTAATTTTTGAACCAATTTTTACAAAAGGTTCGCTATCAGGTGATGATGCCGCATAGAAAACACCTACTGTAGGAGAAGTAATAACTTCGCCCTCAGTTACAGGGTTAAGCTCTGCAGCAGGTGCACCGCTTATAGGAGCTACAGGAGTGGCAGGCGTTGCTATAGGCATAACAGGTGGTGCGCTGTTGTATATTACATTTTCTTGTGCTTTTCTTTCAAGAACTATATTTGTTTCGCCTTCGTGTACTTCTAAGGCTGTAAGTTCGTGGTCTTTCATTATTTTAGCAAGTTTTTCAATATCTGCAATTTTCATAAAATTCTCCTTCTA
>CAYJJB010000009.1:6438-34233 GCA_964370405.1 uncultured Eubacteriales bacterium
TAAACGCAATACATGCATTGTGTCCGCCAAAACCTAGGCCGTTTGACAGCGCTATGTCTGCTGCAAATTCACGTGCTGTATTTGGGCAGTAGTCTAAATCGCACTCTGGGTCTGGTTTTTCGTGGTTTATTGTTGGTGGAATAATGCCGTCTTTTAGCGCCATTACACAGGCAATTGCTTCTGCCGCACCTGCCGCACCTAACATGTGACCTGTCATTGATTTTGTAGAGCTTATAACTGCTTCTCTCGCTTTTTCTTCACCCAAGGCTTTTTTAATTACCATGGTTTCTGTTTTGTCATTTAATGGTGTTGAAGTTCCGTGTGCATTAACATAGACTTTGTCTGTGTCTTTCATTTGAGCTTCTTTTATTGCAAATTGCATAGCTTTTGCACCGCCCTCGCCCTCTGGGTGTGGAGCTGTTATGTGGTGTGCATCACAAGTTGTGCCATATCCTACTATCTCGCCGTATATTGTAGCACCTCTTTTAACTGCGTGCTCATATTCTTCAAGTACTAGTGCGGCGGCACCCTCGCCCATTATGAAACCACTTCTTCTCTCATCAAAAGGACAGCAAGCTGAGTTTATATCATCATTTTGGCTTAAGGCCATCATATTGGCAAAACCTGCCATACCTATAGGGCTAATTGCGGCTTCTGCGCCACCTGCAAGTATTGCATCGGCATAACCGTGTTTAATTGTTCTAAACGCTTCGCCTATAGTGTTGTTACTTGTCGCACAAGCTGTTACCATTGGTAGGCAAGAGCCTTTTGCGTTATATTTTATTGCTATCATGCCACCACAAATATTTGAAATTAGCATTGGAATAAAAAATGGAGAAACTTTTTTAGGTCCTTTTTCTAAAAGCTTTTTTTGCTCTGCTGAAAAAGTTTCAATTCCGCCTATACCAGAACCCATGTAAACGCCAAACATGTCAGGGTCAATATTTCCTATTATCCCGCTTTGTTCAACAGCCTGGCTGGCAGCTGCCATACCATATTTGCAGTAAAGGTCGGCTTTTCTTGCCTCGCCTTTTTCCATATATTTTGATACATCAAAGTCTTTTACCTGTGCGGCAATTTTAACTTTATATTCTTCAGTGTCAAATCTGTCTATAACACAAACGCCGTTTGTGCCATTTTTTAGGGCATTCCAAAATGTTTCAACATCATTTCCTATAGGAGTAATGGCTCCCATGCCCGTTACAACCACTCTTCTCATTTTCTTTATCCTCCTAAATTACATTGCCATTCCGCCGTCAACTCTTAGCACTTCACCTGTTATGTAAGAAGCTTCGTCACTTACAAGGAAAGCCACGGCATTTGCGATATCATCAGGTGTACCCATACGTTTTGTAGGTAGACCAACCATTAAATCGTTGTCTTCTGAAATATTTGCTGTCATATCTGTTTTAATAAAACCAGGTGCTACGGCATTGCAGTTAACATTTCTTTGTGCAAGCTCACGTGCAACAGATTTTGTAAGACCTATAAGTCCTGCTTTTGATGCAGAATAGTTTGTTTGTCCTGCATTTCCCATCATGCCTGAAACAGAAGAAATGTTTACAATTTTACCACTTTTTCTTCTTATGAAACCTTGGTAACAAGCTTTAATCATGTTAAATGCACCTTTTAGATTTATGTCTAAAACTAAATCCCAGTCGGCATCTTTCATAGTAAGCATAAGACCATCTCTTGTAACACCTGCGTTGTTAATTAAAATGTCAACTCCGCCAAAATCTTTAATTACTTGTTTTACAACTGCTTTTGTTTCGTCCATGCTTGAAACGTCACAGCGGTAAAATGCTGCTTTTACACCTAAAGCTTCAATTTCAGCTAAAGCTTTGTCTGCATCTTCTTGTGAACCAACACATAGTACGGCAATATTTGCTCCTTGTGAAGCAAGTTTTAAAGCAATTGCTTTACCAATTCCTCTTGTAGCACCAGTTACTATTGCATTTTTTTCTTTTAAATTTATCATTTTTTTATCTCCTCTATAGTTTTATTTAAACTGTCTATATCTTCCACATTAAATACTTTTACGGTTTTATCAGTCTTTTTAATTAAACCGCTAAGAGTTTTGCCAGCTCCCACTTCTATAAAAGTGTCAACACCGTCTTTTATCATGTCTTCAACTATTTCCTGCCATCTTACAGGGTTTGACATTTGTTTTATAACAAGCTCTTCCCCGTTTTCATCATAAAGCTTTGCTGTATAGTTTGAGTAAATAGGTGTTGTGGCTTTATTAAATGAGTAATTTTTAAGCTCATTAGTTAACTTTTCACATGCACCGCTCATAAATGGTGAGTGGAAAGCGCCGCTCACATTTAAAATCATTGCACGGCCTTTAAGAGAAGTAACCTCTTTTGCAAATTCTTCAATTTGCGCTTTGTCGCCCGCCACAACTATTTGACCGGGACAGTTAAAGTTTACGGGATATACCTCGCTAAATTTCTCACAAATCTCTAAAACCTGCTCTTTAGAAAGTTTTAGTATTGCCGCCATACCACCTGGATTTTCTTGTGTGGCTTCTTCCATAAACTGTGCTCTTTTTAAGACAAGTGAAAATGCGTCTTCATCGCTTAACACTCCGCTAAAAGCCAGTGCTGGAATTTCTCCTAAAGAAAAGCCTGCTACAACATCTGCTTTTACTCCGTTTTCTTCTAAAGCCTTAGCCGCTGCCAAATCAACGCAAAACAGTGAAGGTTGAGTGTTTACTGTACGGCTTAAAACATCAAGCTGGGCCTCGAAGCAAATTTCTTTTAAGTCTGTCTTTTTACTTTGTGCCATGTCAAAAATGGTTTTTGCAGCCGCAGAGTTTTCATAAAGGCTTTTTCCCATGCCTTGGTACTGCGCACCTTGGCCTGAAAATACAAATGCTATTTTACCCATATATTTATATCCCCTTTCTTACCAAACAAGCACACATGCCGCACTGCAAAGTCCTGCGCCAAAAGCTGAAATGACGAGCTTATCGCCTTTTTTCAGTTTTCCACTTTTGCTAACTTCATCTAAAAGTATTGCAACGCTTGCCGCTGATGTATTACCTGTTTTTTCTATATTAGAACAGAATTTCTCAGGAGAAATACTTGTTCTTTTTGCCGCTTCGTTAATTATTCTAATATTTGCTTGATGAGGTATTACAAGTTTTATATCATCATCTGTCACATTTGCTTTTTCCATAACACTTTGTATGTCACGTGACATTGCATTTACAGCAAATTTATATGTTTCTTTACCATTCATTCTTATTGCAGTTAAATCTACTTTATCACCCTCATAAAATGGTGATGTACCTGTTACTGATGGAGCTGACAGAACTTCATTCTCGCCATAGCTGTGTATTTCGCAAGATAATAGGTTGTCTGCGTTTCCGTCTACCACCATAGCACCTGCACCGTCTGCAAAAATTATGCAAGTGTTTCTGTCTGTCCAGTCAACAATACCTGATAGTCTTTCGGCACCAATTATAAGTATTTTCATGTTAGGGTTAAGTGCAAGTTGTGCTGCCGCCATTTGCATTGTAAACACAAATCCACTGCATGCCGCACCGATATCAAATGATGGACAAGTTGCACCTAGTCTGTTTTGTACCATGCAAGCAACTGATGGAGTTGCATAGTTTGATGATATTGTTGCAACAATTATCATGTCAAGCTCATCTGCACTGACACCGCTTTCTTCTAAAGCTTTTTGAGCGGCATAAAATGCCATGTCTTCTGTTGTGTCATTAATAGAAATGTTGCGAGCTTTAATTCCAACTCTTTTTGTTATCCATTCATCACTGGTTTCCACAAATTTTGACAAATCTTCATTTGTTACGCTATTAGGTGGCACATAGCAACCTGTTCCAAGTACATTAAATTTCATTAGTATTTACCCTTTCTGCGTCTATGACGTCTTCGGTATTTTCTTTTGCCGCATTTGATAAGCTAATATTTACTTTATCAAGTGCCAGTTTTAATATTTCTCGCTCTTCTTTACTCAAATTTTCTCCAACATTTGAAAGAGCGCTCATTTGAAGCCTGTTGTGGATTTCAAAAACCCTTTGTCCCATAACCGTAAGACAAACTTTTACCACCCTGCCATCATGACTTGAATTTTCTTTTTTTAAATACCCTTTTTTTGCAAGCTTTCCTACAGCCACGGTCGCTGAAGGTCTTGTTATAGATAAAAGCTGTGCTATATCACTTACTGTAATGCCGTCTTCATGTCTGCTTAAAAGTGCAATTAAATGTATTTCACTTAAAGTAAAATTTAAATTACCTTGTTTTAACGTATTCTCTTCAAGACGGACCATGTTTTTATGAACGTCAGAAAGTTTTTGGCTTAATTGTTGTTGAAAAGTTACCATAAAAATGTCCCCCTTAAATTAATTAGTTAGTCTAACTAGTTTGTATTTTATCATGCACTTTAAAAAAAGTCAAACATTTTATAATTTAGCTTGTAATTTCCTTAGTTTTCTGATAATATGAAGTGTAGACCGCAGTTTAGCAGTGAAACGAGAACAAACGCAAAATTTGTTTTGGTTTTATTGTTAAACAGCGGAAAAGACAATCTGCAAAACGCAGGAAAGAATATAGAAATGGAGTATTATTATGTTTGAAAATTTTAAGGTTTTTGAAACCGAATTTGCTGGCAGACCACTAGTGGTTGAAACTGGCAAAATGGCACAACTTGCAAACGGCCAGTGCCTTATTCGCTATGGCGAAACTAGCGTGCATGTGGCAATTACAGCCTCTGCAAAACCAAGAGATGGAATTGACTTTTTCCCATTATCAGTTGATTTTGAGGAAAAACTTTACTCAGTAGGTAAAATTCCCGGTTCATTTTTAAAAAGAGAGGGTCGTCCAACAGACAAAGCAGTGCTTGTTTGCCGTATGATAGACAGACCAATTAGACCTCTTTTCCCAAAAGACATGAGAAACGACGTGTGCATAGTGTGCACAGTTATGTCAGTTGATCAAGACTGCTCACCTGAAATTGCTGCTATGGTAGGTACATCTTTAGCGCTTTCAATTTCTGATATCCCATGGAATGGCCCTATTAGTGGTGTATCTGTTGGACTAGTCGACGGAAAATTTGTTTTAAACCCAAATGCAGCTGAGAGAAAAGTGTCAGAAATGGCAGTTACAGTTGCTTCAACTTCTGACAGAATAGCAATGATAGAAGCAGGCGCTAACGAAGTGTCTGATGAAGATATGTATGATGCTATTATGGCAGGACATGAAGAAAACCAAAAAATCATTAAATTTATTGAAGACATCACAAAAGAGATAGGAAAAGAGAAATTCTCTTACCCATCAAACGAGCCTGATGCTGATATGTTTAATGCTGTTAAAGATTTTACTATTGAAGACATTAAGTTAGCACTTGATACAGATGATAAAACTGTAAGAGATGAAAGACTTAAACCAATATACGAAAAAGCACACGAAAAATTTGCAGAAATTTATCCAGACCAAGCTGGTAAAATTGATGAGTGCCTATACAAAACACAAAAATACGTTGTAAGACGTTGGTTACTTGATGAGCAAAAACGTGTTGACGGCAGAGGCATGGACGAAATTCGTCCGCTAAACTCACAAGTTGACTTGCTTCCAAGAGTTCATGGCTCAGGTATGTTTACAAGAGGTCAAACTCAAGTTTTAACTATTGCAACTTTAGGCTCTATTAGAGATAACCAACTTTTAGATGGTATTGATGATGAAGAGTCAAAAAGATATATTCACCACTACAACTTCCCATCATACTCAGTTGGTGAAGCTAGACCATCAAGAGGTCCTGGTAGACGTGAAGTAGGTCATGGTGCACTTGCAGAGAGAGCGCTTTTACCTGTTATTCCAGAAGTTGAGGACTTCCCATACACAATTAGACTTGTATCAGAAGTTTTATCTTCAAACGGTTCAACATCACAAGGTGCTATATGCGGTTCAACACTTGCTCTAATGGCAGCTGGCGTTCCAATTAAATCACCTGTTGCAGGTATTTCTTGTGGACTTATCACAGAAGGCGACAGATGGATGACTATGGTTGATATTCAAGGCCTAGAAGATTTCTTTGGCGACATGGACTTTAAAGTTGCAGGTTCTAAAAAAGGTATCACAGCTATTCAAATGGATCTTAAAATTACAGGTCTTACACCTGAAATGATTAAAGAAGCATTCGAGAAAACAAAACTTGCAAGAGAATATATACTAGACGACGTTATGCTTCCTGTAATTAATGCACCACGTGAAGAGCTTTCTGAGTATGCACCAAAAATGCTTTCTACTATGGTTCCTGTTGATAAAATTAGAGAAGTTATAGGCTCTGGCGGTAAAGTAATTCAAAAAATATGTGCAGAGTGCGAAGTTAAAGTTGACATTGAAGACGACGGAAAATGCTTTGTTTCTGGCATAAATATAGACAACTGTCGCCGTGCTATGGACATTATTGACACAATAATTAATGACCCAGAAGCTGGTTCTTACTACACAGGCAAAGTAACAAGAATTATGGACTTTGGCGCATTTGTTGAAATTGCACCGGGTAAAGAAGGACTTGTTCATATATCAAGACTTGACATAAAAAGAACAGATAAAGTAACTGATGTTGTAGATGTTGGCGATGTTATTAAAGTTAAAGTTTTAGAAGTTGATGAAAAAGGCAGATTAAATCTTTCAAGAAGAGATGCCTTAATCGACTTAGACGGTGCAGTGCCTGAAAATACAATTTCAGACGCACCAAGAAAACCAGCTCCAAGAAGAGATGGTTTTAGAAGAGATAGACATTAATTTAGTTAAGTTTGTCCTAAACAGCATATTTTGCTGCTTAGGACTTTCTTTTTAAGGAGTATTAATATGAAATTAGCAAATTTAGTGGGCGAGCGCTTTAAAGAAAAGCCAGCCGACTGCGTTATTGACAGCCATGCATTTATGGTGCGTGGTGCATATATTAAAAATGTGGCAAATGGAATTTACTCATCATACACACCAATGAAACGCATAGCAAAAAAGATTGAGCAAATTATTAGAGAAGAAATGGACAACATTGACGGACAAGAGGTTTCTTTCCCTGTTGTTTTACCTGCAAGTTTGTGGGAAGAGTCAGGCAGATATGACTCTGTTGGTAATGAGCTTTTAAGGTTTGAGGACAGAAATAATGCAAAGATGATTCTTGGTATGACACATGAAGAAGCCTCAGTTCATCTTGTAAAAGAGTACGGCCAAACTTACTCAAAATATCCATTCATGATATACCAAATACAAACAAAATTCCGTGACGAAGCAAGACCACGTGCAGGGCTTATTCGTGTGCGTGAGTTTACAATGAAAGACGCATATTCATTTCATACTTCTCAAGAAGATTTAGAGGAGTACTATGCAAAATGCCACAAGGCATATGAGCGAATTTTTGCAAGAGCAGGCATACCAGAGGTTGTGTCTGTTGCATCAGATGCAGGAATGATGGGCGGTAATATGTCGCACGAATTCATGCTTTTGTCACCTGTGGGTGAGGACAGCGTTGTAACTTGCTCTTGTGGATTTAGGGCAAACATGGAAGCAACTGAGAATATTACAGACTTTGTAAAAGATGAAAATAGTGAAGAGTTAACATGTGTAAGCACACCAAATGTCGCAAGCATTGAAGAGCTTTGCTCATTTTTTAACATTACAGCAGACAAAACTTGTAAGGCAGTAGTGTATCAAAAGGCAGAAGATTTAAGTTATGTTGTGTTATTTATTAGAGGCGATTATGAGGTAAATGAAGCTAAACTTAAAAAAATTGTGGGTGGCGAAATTATTCCAGCGACAATTGATGAAAACAGTGGTTTAGTTGCGGGTTATATAGGCGCTGCAAATCTTGATGAAAAACTGACTGTGCTTTATGATGTAACACTTAAAAACACAAATAATTTAGTAACTGGCGCAAATAAAGAGGGATACCATTATACTGGGTTTGACATAGACAGAGATGTATCTGATGTAAGCTTTGTTGATGTATCAAAGGTTATAAGTGGTGGAATTTGCCCTACTTGTAAGCAAAAGACGCTTGAAATTAGCCGTGGTATTGAGGTTGGAAACATATTCCAACTGGGCACAAAATATACAAAATCTATGAATATGACGTACACTGATAAAAATGGTAAGGGCAATTACCCAATAATGGGTTGCTATGGAGTTGGTGTGGGCAGACTTGCGGCATCAGTTTGTGAGGCACGCCACGATAACTATGGCCCTATTTGGCCTGTGTCTATTGCGCCTTGGCAAGTTCATTTATGTGCTGTAAAATCGACAGATGAAAATGTGCGAAAAGTTGCTGATGATATTTATGAAAGCCTTAAAAACCGTGGAATAGAAGTAATTTTTGATGACAGAGCATCAGTAAGTGCAGGAGTAATGTTTGCCGATGCCGACCTTTTAGGCGTACCTGTTAGAATTATAGTAAGTCCACGTAATTTAAAAGAAAACTGCTGCGAAGTTAAAACACGTGATAAATCTGTTATGGAAAATGTTGCAGTTGAAAACTGTGTGGATAGAGCAGAGGAAATTTTGAATAAACTAATTGCAGATGCAAAAGTAAAATAAAGTTAAATGATATAATTTAAAATTTTTTGGGGGCAGCGTCCTCGACTTCTCGAAAAAAATTAGTAACGAGTTGTCGCAGAGGCTGTCCTTATTTTCATTTAGTTCTAAATAGAACTTGAAAAAATGTGTGAAAAGTAGTAAAATTATTATATATGTGATTGAAACGGAGTTTATTTATGATTTCAGAATTTAGCACGATTGCGGCAATATGTACAGCTCAGTCACCAGGTGCTGTTGGTTTAATAAGAATTTCAGGACAAAATGCGCAGGAAATTGCTGATAAAGTTTTTGTTTGTGCAAAAAGCAGTGTTAAACTTTTTGATACTGCCGCAAACAGTTTTCTTTATGGAAAAATTGTTGATGAAAATGGGCAAAAAATTGATGAGGCAATTGCCCTTAATTTTCTTGCGCCAAAAAGCTATACAGGTGAAAATGTTGTGGAGCTTTCTTGCCATGGTGGAATGTTTGTAATGCAAAAGGTGTTAAATGCTGTTATTAAGGCAGGTGCTAGAATAGCCTCGCCTGGAGAATTTTCTAAAAGAGCATTTTTAAACGGCAAATTTGACCTTGCACAGGCTGAGGCGATTATGGACATCATAAGTGCGCAAAATGAGCAAGCGGCAAAAATTGCAATTGGCACAAAGGACGGCGCTCTTTCAAAAGGCATAGAAAAAATTACGCAGGAGCTTGTAAATATTGCATCGCATTTAAGTGCATGGGCAGATTACCCCGATGACGACGTTCCGCAAATTGATGAAGATATGTTAAAGTCATCTTTAAAAAATGCTGAAACTAAATTAAATGAACTCATTACATCTTTCGATAAAGGAAAAATTATACGTGACGGAGTTGAAACAGCAATAGTGGGCAAGCCAAATGCAGGCAAGTCAACGCTTATGAATTTACTTGCTGGTTGTCAAAAATCTATTGTGACACACATTGCTGGTACTACACGAGATGTTGTGGAAGAGCGTGTTGTATTTTCTAATATTGTACTAAATCTTGCAGATACTGCTGGAATGAGAAATACTGAAGACCCTGTTGAAAAAATTGGAGTGCAAATTGCAAAAGACAAAATGAGCACGGCGCAACTTGTTTTTGCAGTGTTTGACTGCTCTGAAAAATTGACAGAAGACGATTTTTCTATGATAGAAAATTTAGATGGAGTGCCATCAATTGCAGTGATAAATAAAAGCGACTTAGAAAGCAAAATCGATACTAAATTTATTGAAGAAAATTTTGAGAGTGTGGTTTATATTTCTGCAAAAGAAGGAAATGGGCTTGAGGCACTTGAAACAGCTGTTGAAAATATTTTTCACACAAAAAATTTGGACGACACGGCACTTATGCTTAATACTCAAAGACAAAAAGACATTGCGCTTAGAGCGTATGAATGCTTAGTAGAAGCTAAAAATGCGTATGACTTTGGTATGACTTTAGACGCTGTAACGGTTTGCGTTGAAGATGCAATTAAGGCTTTGCTTGAACTTTGTGGAAAAAGTGTTAGCGAAGAAGTTGTAAATTCTGTCTTTGAAAAATTCTGTGTTGGAAAATAAAAATTGCTATTTTGGCGGAATGGAGCAAATGAATGTATATATCGGAAAGTTATGAAATTGCAGTTATAGGAGCTGGACATGCTGGCATAGAGGCAGGTCTTGTCGGAGCAAGGCTTGGCTGTAAAACTGCGGTTTTTACAATAAATATGGATGCAGTGGGCAACTGCCCCTGTAATCCTAGTATTGGTGGCACGGCAAAAGGGCACTTGGTGCGTGAAGTTGATGCCTTGGGTGGAGAAATGGGCAAAACTGCCGATGCAACCACTTTGCAAAGTCGTATGCTAAATTTAGGAAAAGGGCCTGCTGTTCATTCTTTAAGAGCGCAAATTGATAGAATGAAATATGCGCAAACCATGAAGCAAAAGCTTGAAAAACAAGAAAATCTCAGTTTAATTCAAGCAGAAGTTGTTTCACTTGAGAGGGACGGCGATTTTTGGAATTTAGAAACAAGAACTGGCGCTGTGCATAAATGCAATACTGTAATTTTGGCAACAGGCACATTTCTTGGTGGAAAAATATTTATAGGCGATTTGGCATATGCAAGTGGTCCTGACGGAATGTTTCCAGCAAGCTTTTTGTCAAACTCACTTGTTGATTTGGGACTTGAATTAAGAAGATTTAAAACTGGTACACCTGCAAGGGTTCACAGAGGCTCTATAAATTTTACAGAGCTAGAAGAGCAAAACGGCGATGAACCTATAGTGCCATTTTCTTATGAAACACATGACGAACTGCAAAACACAGAGCTTTGTCACATTGCATGGACCAATGACAAAACAAAACAGATCATTATGGATAATATTCACCGCTCACCACTTTATGGTGGTGCTATTGAAGGTGCGGGCCCTAGATATTGCCCTAGTATTGAAGATAAGGTTGTTAGGTTTTCTGAAAAACCAAGACATCAGCTATTTATTGAGCCATGTGGCAGTAACACAGAAGAAATGTATTTACAAGGAATGAGCTCCTCTTTACCTGAAGATGTTCAGCTTGGATTTTACCGCTCTATAAAAGGGCTTGAAAATGTGCAAATTATGCGATTTGCCTATGCAATTGAGTATGACTGTGTTGACCCAACGCAAATGGACGCATGTTTAGAATTTAAAAAACTTCCTGGACTATACGGCGCAGGCCAATTCAATGGCTCGTCAGGCTATGAAGAAGCAGCGGCTCAAGGTTTTGTTGCTGGTGTAAATGCTGCACATAGAGTTCTAGGTAAGGACAAATTTATTTTAGGCAGAGATAATTCTTATATAGGAACACTCATTGATGACCTCATCACAAAAGGATGTTCAGACCCTTATAGAATGATGACCTCACGCTCTGAGTATCGCTTGATTTTAAGGCAAGATAATGCCGACGAAAGGCTTACTCCACTAGGAAGGGAGTTAGGGCTTATTTCAGATGATAGGTGGGAAGCCTTTTGTGAGAAGCAAGAGCAAAAAGCATTGGAAATAAAACGCTGTGAAAAAACAGTATTTCCACCTTCTGATGCCTTAAATAAAATTTTGGTTTCACGTGAAACATCTCCAGTTACTTCTGGTGTTAGACTCTCAGAATTACTAAAGAGGCCACAAATTAAGTATGAACATTTGGGCGAGATAGATGTAAATCGCCCTAACTACTCAAAATATGTCTTTGAAGCTGTGGAGATAGAGCTGAAATATATGGGATACATTAAAAGGCAAAAAGATGATGTTATGCAAATGAAGAAGCTAGAGAAGAAAAAATTGCCCACAACTCTCGATTATAATGACATAAAAGGATTAAGAATTGAAGCTGTGGAGAAACTGAATAAGATAAAACCTGAAAATATTGCAAGAGCATCACGAATTTCAGGGGTAAGCCCTGCGGATATATCAGTTTTGCTGATTTATCTTGCAACAAATAAAGGAGAGTAATTTGGATAATAATTTGTTAAAATATTTAATTTCCACTTGTAATGATGTTGAAATAGAAATTAATGAGGAACAAGCAACAAAATTCATGCGCTACTTAGAGCTCTTACTTGAATGGAATGAAAAAATAAATCTAACCGCAATCACTGAGCCACATGATGTGGTAGTAAAACATTTTGTTGATAGCCTGTTTTTGCTAAAATTTTCAGATATTCCAAAAGGTGCTTCTTTTATAGATGTTGGCACAGGTGCTGGATTTCCTGGAGTTCCAATAAAAATTATGCGACCAGATATAAAATTAACTCTGCTTGACTCGCTCAATAAAAGGTTAAATTTCTTGGGTGAAGTATGCAAAGAGCTTGATATTGATGTTAATTTAGTCCATGCAAGAGCAGAAGATGCTGGCAAAAAGCCTGAGCTTCGTGAAAAATTTGATATTGCAACAGCAAGAGCAGTAGCAAAACTTAGCGTGCTATCTGAGTACTGTATCCCTTTGGTGAAAAAAGGCGGTGCATTTATTAGCATGAAAGGACCAAATTTCGGCACTGAACTTAAAGAAGGAGAAAATGCTGTAAAAATTTTAGGTGCAGTAAAAGAAAAGAACGAAACATTTACTTTGCCTGATGCAGAGAACAGTGAGCGAAATATAACTATTTTTAGAAAGAAAAATGCAACACCAAAAATTTACCCAAGGCACGGCAATAAAATTTCAAAATCGCCTTTATAAGGCTAAGGTAAAAGATAGGAATGAAAATTCATTCCTATCTTTTAAATTTTTTTATTGTCGCAACAATATATGACAAAATTCTATTAAACTTGGTGCTACAATGTGTACAAGCTTAAATTTGAAATTTTGGAGGTGCGGACATGTTTTTGGTAGATAAAAGGCAAAAGTTAATAACGGTTCCAATTTTTAAAATTGCGCCGAATCCTGCACAACCAAGAAAAAGGTTTGGAACCAAAGAAATTGAGTCGCTTGCAAAGAGTATAGAAGAAAACGGCTTAATTCAGCCAATAGTAATAAGAAAGATTGACAAAGGCTATGTGCTCATTGCAGGAGAGAGAAGGTTGCGTGCGGCAAAACTTGCAGGGCTTAGAGAAATTAGCGCAATAATTAGTGACTGTAATGATAAAGAATCGGCAACAATTGCAATTGTTGAAAACTTGCAAAGAAAAAATTTGAGTATATTTGAAGAAGCGTTTTCAATATACTCGTTAATAAAAGAGTGGGAATTAACACAGGATGAGGCTGCAAAGAAACTGGAAATGAGCCAGTCTGCAATTGCAAATAAGCTAAGGCTACTTAGGTTGAGCGCTGAAGAACAAAAGTTAATTGAAGAGAATAAGTTGACAGAAAGACATGCAAGAGCAATATTAAAGATTGAAGATAAGACAGTGCGAATAGCTGTACTTAAAACTATAATTGAAAAAGAGCTGAATGTAAAAAATTCAGAAGAATATATTGAGAAAATATTAAATCCAAAGAAAAAACAAAAGATGAAAGGTTTTATCTGCGGAGATATTAGAGTGTTTATGAACACTGTGAACAATGCGGTTACAACTATGATGACTGCAGGAATTTATGCAAACCTGCAAAAAATTGAAACAGACAATTACATTGAGTGCATAGTTAAAATTGAGAAACCGCAACATTAATTTAGAGTACAAGAGTGACCCATTCCCTTATTCATTTCCCAAAATAGAGGAGCGACAGGTGGTAATTCATCTGTTGCTTCTCTATTTTTATATAAATTATGCTAAAATGTTTCACGTGAAACATTTTAATTTTTTTAAAATAAATCTCTCTCAGGCTTTATTTTGAGAGAGTTATGTGGTAAAATATTATAGATGAAAAGGAAGGGATGTGATATGGTATGGGCAAGATAATTTCAATTGCCAACCAAAAAGGTGGAGTGGGCAAAACCACTACGGCAGTTAATTTATCTGCGGCACTTAGCAGTGCAGGAAATAAAGTTTTACTTCTCGATTTAGACCCACAGGGTAACTCGACAAGCGGTGTCGGAATTGACAGAAGAAACATAAAATCTAGCTCTTATACTTTAATTGTTGATGAAACAGGTGCAAAAAGCACTATAATTAAGACTGAATTTGATAATTTAAGCATAATTCCGTCTGATATAAATTTAGCAGCGGCAGAAATTGAAATAGCCTCAATGGAAAATCGTGAGTACAGGGTTAAGGCATTTTTAACAGCGGTAAGAGAAGAGTTTGAATACATAATCATTGATTGTCCACCATCTCTTGGAATGATTACAACAAATGCATTAACAGCAAGCGACACAATATTAATTCCAATTCAGTGTGAATACTACGCCTTAGAGGGACTAAGTCAACTTATGAATAGTGTTAGAATTGTTAAAAGGCAATTAAATGAAAGACTGGACATAGAGGGCGTGTTGCTTACTATGTATGATGGCAGACTTAACCTAACACAACAAGTTGTTGCAGAAATTAAGAAATATTTTCCGAAAAAAGTATTTAAAACAGTAATTCCAAGAGCAGTAAGAATTTCAGAGGCTCCAAGTTTTGGTCAGCCTGTAACATATTATGATAAAATGGGCAAGGGCTCGCTTGCATATACAGAGCTTGCAAAGGAGCTAATCTCTAAAAATAGATAGGAGTTAAGAGGTATGAAAAAAACAGGGCTTGGCAAGGGGCTTGATGCCATTTTTGCCGAAAATACAAATGAAAATGGCGCAGTTTCACTGAAAATGCGTGATATAGAACCAAATAAAAGCCAACCAAGAAAGCATTTTGACGATGCAGCACTTAATGAACTTGCAGATTCCATAGCGCAGCACGGTATAATTCAGCCAATTTTGGTAAGACCAATATTTACAGGAGGTTATCAAATTGTGGCAGGCGAGCGCAGATGGCGTGCGGCAAGAATGGCAGGGCTTACAGAAATTCCAGCACTTGTAAAAGAAATGGACGACAAGCTCTTTATGCAGCTTGCATTAATTGAAAACTTGCAAAGAGAAGACTTAAGCCCAATGGAAGAAGCAAGGGGTTTTGAGAGTTTAATTGATGAGCATGACATGAGCCAAGAAGAACTCTCAAAGGTAATAGGAAAATCAAGACCAGCAATAACAAATTCGTTAAGGCTTTTGCGTTTGCCTGAAGTGGTGCAAAACATGCTTGAGGACGAGCTTTTAAGTGCAGGACACGCAAGAGCACTATTAAGCCTTAAAGATGAAGAAAAAATGTTGGCGCTTGCAAAGAAAACCATAGAAAACGCTTACTCAGTAAGAGAGCTTGAAGCACTTTGCAAAAAAGCGCAAAGTGATGAAGAACCTAAGAAAAAAGAAGCAAAACAAAAGCTTCATTATTATAGCGAGGTACAACTTGCCCTAAACGAATTTTTAGGAAGAAAAGTAAATGTGGCAGGTGGCAAGAAAAAAGGCGTTTTGGAAATAGAATTTTATGGAGAAGACGATTTAAAAGAGCTTATAGAAACACTGAACTTAAAGTAGTTGAGAATGGATAATTATGGAGGTACAGATGAATATTACGGAAAAATTTGAGGGCTGGGCAGGATTTAAAGAAGGAACTTGGCAGGAAAAAATTGATGTAAGAAACTTTATACAAAAAAATTACATGCCTTATGAGGGAGATGCCGCATTTTTAAGTGGATCTACCAAGAGGACAGATAAGCTTATGGGAAAGCTTAATGATTTATTTAAAAAAGAGAGAGAAAACGGCGGAGTTTTAGATGTGGACACCGATACGGTATCCTCGCTTACAAGCTACGCACCGGGATATCTTGACAAAGATGAAGAGCTTATTGTGGGGCTTCAAACCGATAAGCCGTTAAGACGTGGGGTAAATCCATTTGGCGGAATAAGGATGGCAAGAGATGCTTGCACATCTTATGGCTACAAATTAAGCGAAAAAATTGAAGATGAATTTAGCTTTAGAACAACACATAACGACGGTGTTTTTAGGGCATATACAACAGAAATGAAGACAGCGAGAAAGTGCGGAGTAATAACAGGGCTTCCAGATGCATACGGCAGAGGAAGAATAATAGGCGACTACAGAAGAGTGGCACTTTATGGAATAGATTTAATTGTTGCACAAAAAAATGAAGATAAAGACGCATTGTCGCTACACAGCATGAAATCAGGTGTTGTAAGGCAAAGTGAGGAGCTTTATCAGCAAATTATTTTCTTAGGAAAAATGAAAGAAATGGCAAAAAGTTATGGCTTTGACATTTCAAAACCTGCAACAAATGCAAAAGAAGCGATACAGTGGTTATATTTTTCTTATCTTGCCGCAATTAAAGAACAAAACGGAGCGGCAATGTCGCTTGGCAGAGTAAGCACATTTTTAGATATTTATATACAAAGGGACATAGAAAACGGACTTCTTAACGAAGAAAGTGCACAAGAACTTATGGACGACTTTGTAATGAAGCTTAGAATGGCAAGGCATTTAAGAACACCAGATTACAACGAGATTTTCGGTGGCGACCCAATGTGGATTACAGAAGCGCTTGGAGGAATGGGTGAAGACGGTAGAACACTTGTTTCTAAAACAACATTTAGAATGTTAAATACTCTTTATACTTTAGGTAGCTCACCAGAGCCTAACTTAACAGTGCTTTGGTCAAACAAACTGCCAAAAGGCTTTAAAGAATTTTGCGCAAAAGTCAGCATAGACACAGACTCAATCCAGTATGAAAATGACGATATTATGCGTCCCGATTTTGGCGACGACTACGCAATAGCGTGCTGTGTTTCTGCAATGAAAATAGGCAAACAAATGCAGTTTTTCGGTGCTCGTTGCAATTTGCCAAAACTACTACTTCTAGCGCTAAATGGTGGATATGATACTACAAGCAAACTAAATATAGGACCACAAAAGCATGTGGTTTCTCAAGAAATTTTAGACTTTGAAACACTAAATTATAGGCTTGATGAATATATGGAGTGGTTATCTCATCTATATGTTAACACCATGAATATAATTCATTATATGCATGATAAATATGCTTATGAAAAATCGCAAATGGCGCTTCACGACACAAATGTTGAAAGACTTATGGCATTTGGAATAGCTGGAATTTCCGTAATGGCAGATTCACTAAGTGCCGTAAAATATGCAAAAGTTAGACCAATTAAAGACGAAAACGGGTATATTGTTGATTTTGATGTAGAGGGCGACTTCCCTAAATATGGAAATGACGACGACAGAGTGGATCTTTTAGCAAAAGATATTTGCCACAGATTTATTACTATGCTAAGAAAAACAAAGGCATATAGAAATGCAACCCATACCCTATCGGTTTTAACCATAACATCAAATGTTATGTATGGCAAAAAAACAGGTGCAACGCCCGACGGACGAAAAGCAGGTGTCGCTTTTGCACCAGGCGCAAATCCTATGCATAATAGAGAAGAGCACGGCGCACTGGCTTCGCTTAATTCAGTTGCAAAAATTTCTTACCAAGATTGTAAAGATGGAATTTCAAATACTTTCTCAATAACTCCGCAAGCCTTAGGCAATGAGCCAGAGCAAAGAATTTCAAATCTTGTAACAATTTTGGACGGATATTTCATAAAAAAAGCACATCATATAAATGTTAATGTGCTAAATCAGAAAATGCTTATTGAGGCATATGAAAACCCAGAGACGTATCCAAACCTTACAATTAGGGTTTCGGGCTATGCGGTTAACTTTAATAAGCTTTCAAAAGAGCAACAAAAAGAAGTTATTAGCCGTACTTTCCACGTAAGTTTATGATAGGCAAAATTCACTCACTGCAGAGCCTTGGCGCAAGTGACGGACCTGGCATAAGATATGTTGTTTTTATGCAAGGTTGCAACTTGCGCTGCGGCTGCTGTCATAATCCCGACACCTGGGATATGTCAGGCGGTATGGAAATGGACGCAGGCAAAATTCTTGAAAAAGTGCAAAGATATAGGCCATATTTTGGCATTAAAGGTGGAATTACAGTATCAGGTGGCGAGGCACTTTTACAGGCAAAATTTGTAAAAGAACTTTTTGAAAAATGTAAGGAAGAAAAAGTCCATACCTGCCTTGATACAGCTGGAAATATTATTAATGAAGACGTAAAATCCCTATTAAAAGTGACAGATTTTGTAATGCTTGATGTAAAATACAACACACAAGAGCTTTATAAAGAATATGTTGGGTGCAAGCTGTCCTGTGTATTGGAGTTTTTAGATTTAATATCGCAGATGAATATAAAAACCATTCTTCGCTGTGTAATAATTACTGGGAAGAATGATACTGAAGAAATGATGATGTTTTTAAATTCACTAAAAGAAAAATATGACAATATAAAAGATATTGAACTGCTTCCGTTTAATAATATGTGCATTGAAAAGTACGAACATATGGGAATTGATTTTCCTTTTAAGGATATATCAGTGCCAACAAAAGAAAAAATGGAAGAGCTTAAAAAGTTAATTAAATGATAGCATAGAAAAGGTAGTTGCATTACTGGGTTTACTCAGAAGTGCAGCTATCTTTTTGCATAAAATATAGAAATATTAGTACATAAAAATAAAACTAACTTTTATTATAATTTTACTTGTTATTGTATAGAAAATTTGGTATAATAGATACATATTTTTAAAAATACATGGAGATAGTATGAACAATAATCAAGAAAAATTTTTTCAAGAGATGATAGAGAAACTTAGCATACTAAATGATGATATATCTAAGAGCAGTTTTTTAGAAGATATTTGTCGTTTTTTTGATATTTCTCATGCATTCATATATGAGTATGACCGTATGGGTGAATTTGTAAGGAATGAATATTTTGCAATTGTGCAAAGCGAGCTGCTTGCCCCAAAAATGGATTTTAAAAAATTATTAGGGCTTGAATTTTACAGCATACTTTGCTCTGAAAAAGTTGTAGTGTGCACAGGCGAGTGTGGAAAAAGTGAATTAGAAGAAAAGCTATGTAATATTTTTGGGCTTGGAACACTTGTCTTTATACCAATATTAAATCAGAGATACGAGCTTTCAGGGTTTGTGGGACTTGGAGATAGAAGAAAAAAACCAAGACATGCAAAAGCTGAAATACATAAGGCGTGTTCGCTTTTAACCTTGCTTGCAAATGCAGTTAAACTAGAAATGTTTAAAACAAATATTGTAAACGCAGAGGAAACACTTTCTAATGTGCTTGACCATATTGGTATAGATATTTATGTAAATGACTATTATACTCACGACATTTTATATGTAAATAAATCAATGGCGGCACCTTATGGTGGTGTTGAAAATATGCTTGGCAAAAAGTGCTGGCAATCAATTTTTGAAGATAAGACAGAGCCTTGCGACTTTTGTCCTCAGCCAAAACTTGTTGATGGAAATGGCAAGCTTAATAAAACTTATCAGTGGGACTATGAAAGGCAGTTTGATAAATCTTGGTTTAGGGTGTTAAGCTCCTCTTTTCCTTGGACAGACGGCAGAATAGCACATTTGGTCGCAAGCATTGATATTACTGAAAGCAAAAAAAATCAAATTCTAATAGAAAAACTGGCACAATTTGATTATCTTACAGGGCTTGCAAATAGACGAGCACTGCATGATGATGTACAAGCTTTTATAGAAGATAAGACAAAATTCTCAGACAGTTGGTACATGCTTTTTTGTGACTTAGATGGATTTAAAAAAGTTAATGATACACTAGGCCACGATGCAGGCGACGTGCTGTTAAAAGGAATTGCAAAAGACCTTAAAGCTATATGCAGTGATGAGCTTAGAGCATATAGACAAGGTGGTGACGAATTTGTTGTGCTTTTAAAGGACAGCAAATCAGAACAGCATATAAGAGATGTAATAACAAAGCTTTTTGAAATTTTTAGAAAAAAATATTCATATAATGGTAAAGATATGAGTTGTGGTTGCAGTATAGGCGCCGCAAATTATCCTAAAGAAGCGTCAACAGCAAAGGAGATATTCCACCTTGCCGACACCGCTATGTATAGTGTGAAAAAAGAAGGACGTGGAACAGTGCGTTTTTACAAGGACGGCAAATTTCTTGCAATGGATGAACATTTTAAATAATACTAACAAATTTTTGTATTTATCCTTGACTAAACTGTTTATATTTTTTATAATTAAGCCAAGTAATTTAATTGCTTGGTTTATTTTATATTTAAAATGCACAAAATGAGGAGGAAAAAATGAGTAATATTCCAAAAATCAAAATTGGTGTGGTTGCGGTATCTCGTGACTGCTTCCCAGAAAGTCTGTCGGTAAACAGAAGAAAAGCCCTAATAGATGCATATTCAAGTAAATATAATAATGTGGATTTATACGAATGTCCTATATGTATAGTAGAAAGTGAAATACATATGATGGAGGCACTAAAGGATATAAATGACAATAACTGTGATGCACTTGTGGTGTATCTTGGAAACTTTGGTCCAGAAATTTCTGAAACTTTGCTTGCAAAGCATTTTGACGGGCCATGTATGTTTGTTGCAGCAGCTGAAGAAAGCAGTGACACCTTGATAGGCGGCAGAGGCGATGCATTTTGTGGCATGTTAAATGCAAGCTACAACCTAAAACTTAGAAATATTAAGGCATATATTCCAGAGTACCCAGTAGGAGATGCACAGGAATGTGCAGATATGATAAATGAGTTTGTTCCAATTGCAAGGGCGCTTGTTGGAATATCTAAATTAAAAATTATAACTTTTGGCCCAAGACCTTTAAATTTTCTTGCATGTAATGCGCCAATAAAACAACTTTACAATTTAGGTGTAGAAGTGGAAGAAAACTCAGAACTTGATTTGTTTGCATCATTTAATGAACATGCAGGCGACAAAAGAATTCCAGAAGTTGTAGCTGATATGGAAAAAGAGCTTGGAGATGGCAACTTAAAACCTGAAATTTTGCCAAAACTTGCACAGTATGAGCTTACTTTGCTTGACTGGGTTGAAGCGCATAAAGGGTATAGAGAATATGTGGCAATTGCAGGAAAATGTTGGCCTGCATTCCAAACTCAGTTCGGCTTTGTTCCATGCTATGTAAACAGCCGTCTTACAGGAAGAGGAATACCTGTGTCTTGCGAGGTTGATATTTACGGGGCACTTAGCGAGTTTATTGGAGCTTGTGTAAGTCTTGATGATGTTACACTGCTTGATATAAATAACACTGTGCCAAAAGACATGTATGAAAGCGATATTAAGGGTACATTTAATTACACAAATAAAGATGTATTTATGGGTTTCCACTGTGGAAATACCACATCAAAAAAACTTTCAAGTTGCGCTATGAAACATCAGCTTATAATGGCAAGGGCCTTGCCTGAAGAGGTTACACAGGGCACACTTGAGGGTGATATTGCACCGTCAGACATTACATTTTACCGCTTGCAAAGTACTGCTGATAATATTTTGCGTGCATATATTGCGCAGGGTGAAGTTTTGCCAGTTGCAACACGCTCATTTGGGGCTGTTGGAATTTTTGCAATACCTGAAATGGGACGTTTTTACCGTCATGTTTTGGTGGAAAAAAATTACCCTCACCACGGTGCGGTGGCGTTTGGCCACTTTGGAAAAGCCTTGTTTGAAGTATTTAAATACTTGGGTGTAGAGCATGACGAAATAGGATTTAACCAGCCAAAAGGCATGCTTTATAAATCAGAAAATCCATTTGCATAAGCCTCAGTTTTGTTAAGCAGTTTTACCGACCATTTATAAAAATATAACTTTATAAATGGTCGGTATTTTTGTGTAAAATAAAAGGTGTCGGTAAAATTTTTAAATCTTCACATAAAATTCACTACTTGTACTTATAATTGTCTTAAATAAGAGATAAAATCAAAATATAATATCAGATTTATGAATGGGAGTAGAATTATGACAAAAATTTTAATTGTGGATGACGACAAAAACATTTGCGAGTTACTTAGGCTTTATATAGAAAAAGAGGGTTTTGACACATGTATTGCAAATGATGGCAGAACAGCTCTCACAGAGTTTTCATCTTTTTCACCTGACTTAGTCCTTTTAGATATTATGCTTCCAGGACTTGACGGTTGGCAAGTGTGTAGAGAAATAAGAAAAACATCAAGCTGTCCTATAATAATGCTTACCGCAAAAGGTGAGGTTTTTGATAAGGTTTTAGGTTTAGAGCTTGGTGCGGACGACTATGTGGTTAAACCATTTGAAGCAAAAGAGCTTGTGGCAAGAATTAATGCGGTTTTAAGAAGAATAGGCAAAAATGACAGCAAAAAAGAAGTTGTGTTTGAAAACCTTTCTATAAACCTTACAAATTACGAGCTTAGGGTGCATGGAGAACAAGTGGACACACCTCCTAAAGAGATGGAGCTTATTTATCATCTTGCATCAAACCCTAACAGAGTTTTCACAAGAGATCAGCTTCTCGACGAAGTTTGGGGCTTTGACTATTATGGCGACAGCCGTACGGTTGATGTGCACGTTAAGCGCTTAAGAGAAAAACTTGAAGGCGTTTCTGAAAAATGGGCACTAAAAACCGTTTGGGGCGTTGGATATAAATTTGAAGTAAAAGAGTAAATCTTTATAAAGAATGGATAAAATATGCAAAAATCATTATTTAAAAAATATTTGCTTATAACTATGGGAATAGTTTTGGCAGGTTATATAGTGCTTGTAAGTGTAATGATGGCGTTCTTTACAAACTTTTGGGAAGGCCAAACAAAGGAACGACTAACACAAAACGCAAGCTCTATAGCAAACTATGCAAGAGGAGCAACTGAGCTTGATGAAGATGGCAGTGGATACACCATGGACGTTAATGTGCTTAATTATTTAATTAACACAATTTCAAGCAACATAGGGGCTGATATATTTATTACAGATCTTGAGGGCAACAGGCTAACTGGCGCATATGCCGAAAAGGAACAAGACGAAGACATTACACCTGTGCCAATTCAACATGTAGAAATGGCAAGTGAGGGTTTTTGCGAGTTTAGAAGTGACTTTTCAGGCTTTTATAGCTCTGCCTATTATACCGTTGGAATACCTTTGATAGTTGAAAGCGGTAATGGTGATGAAAAACAGGTAATAGCTGGCGCAATTTTTGCAAGTACCAAAGATATGGCAACAGCTGAATATCAACTTGCAACACTTCAAATATTTGCATTGTCTGCGGTGCTTACCTTAGGCCTTACTTTTGTTGTGGTTTGGTTATTCACCTATAAAATGGTTAAACCTTTAAGAGATATGTCGGTGGCGTCAAAGGCAATTGGCGAGGGCAACTTTGCCGTGCGTGTTCCAGTGCAAAGTGCCGACGAAATAGGCCAGCTTTCTATGGCTTTAAACAACATGGCAAACTCACTTTCAAGTGTTGAAGGAATGAGAAGAAGCTTTATAGCAAATGTGTCACATGAGCTTAAAACGCCAATGACTACAATAGGCGGATTTATTGACGGAATTTTGGATAACACAATTCCAAAAGAAAAACAGTCATATTATTTAAGAATAGTATCAAAAGAAGTTAAACGCCTTTCAAGACTTGTTAAGTCTATGCTTGATTTATCAAAGATAGACAGTGGTGAAATGAAGTTAAACCCTGTAAAATTTGATATAAGCGCAACAATTTTTTCAACTCTCTTAACATTTGAAACAGCAATAGAAGAAAGAGAAATTCAAATTTTAGGGCTTGAAGATTTGGGTTCGCAGTGCGTATGGGGCGACCAAGACTTAATTCACCAAGTAATATACAATTTAGTTGAAAATGCGGTCAAATTTACAAATGACGGCGGATATATTAGATTTTTAGTTACAGACAGTTTTGACAGAACTTTCATTGCAATAGAAAACAGCGGTCAAGGAATTGACAGCGACGATTTGCCCATGATTTTTGATAAGTTTTATAAAACAGATAAATCGAGAAGTATGGACACAAAAGGAATGGGACTGGGTTTATACCTTGTGAAAACAATACTAAGACTTCACGAGGGCGACATTTGTGCAAAATCTGAAAAAGATGAGTATTGCAGATTTGAAATGTACTTGCCAAAACCTAGAGAGCTTCAAAAAGAAAATTTTGACACCTCAGTCACAAATTTAAAACTAAAATCAGAAAATGCAGATGATATCCAGTATATAGAATAATTTAGGAGGGGTAGAGAATGGATGAAAATAAAGAAATGGACTTAGACGAAGTACTTTCAAACATACAAAAAGAAATAGACGAAGAAGATGAGAAAGAAGTGCTTTCTCAAAATATGACAGATGAAGAAATTTATCAAGGCGCACCATCACAGGCACAAACTTATATAGAAGATGATGAGGTAAATTTAAATTACCAAAATCAAGCACACGGACAGGGGTATCAAAATCCATACCAACAGCACCCACAATACCCTTATCCTCAGTATCAACAGTATCCTCAGTACCCTCACCCCCATCCTCACTATCCACAGCACCCACAAATGCACATGCCATATCAACAAGCACAACAAAATAATTTTAATCCGCACCAAAACCCATATCCACCATATGGATATAACCCATATATGCAAATGCCGTACGGATATGAGCAAAATGCAAGAAAAATTAAAACATATCCACCACTTAAAAAAGAAAAAAGAAGAAGTGTTAGAATATTTGCATGGTCCATGTTGATACTTTTTATAGGCTCTTTAGGCGGATTTATTGCAACAACTGCATATTATTCTGCAACAAACCCAGCGGTAGAGAATAATCTTTTTGGAAACCAAGACAGCTTCAATGATTTTTTTGAAGGATTTGAAGGATTTGACGATTTTGACGATTTTGATGGCTTTGACAATACAGAAAATTATGGTGATGCAGAAGATATTCCCGAAGTAGTTCCAGTGCCTGATGATGAAAAAGGCGAAGAAGTTGAAGCAGACCTTTATGGAGATGAAATAATAATTAACAGCCAACCATTAGGCGAAGAATTTAGTGCGCAAGAAGTATATGAAAAAGTGTTGCCGTCAATAGTACTTGTAAAAGCAGAGATTTTCTATGATGATGAAAGCTCTGAAGAGGGATATGGAACAGGTATGTTTATGACACAGGACGGATATATTTTAACAAACAGTCATGTGGTTTTTGACACAAAAAATGTTGCAGTAACAGTAACTGACAACAATGAAAACGAGTACAATGCAACTGTTTTAGCTTATGATAGAACAATGGACTTAGCAGTGCTTAAAGTAAATGGAGAAGGTTTTACTCCGGTAGAATTTGGAAGCAGTGACGATTTAAGTCTTGGCCAATGGGTACTTGCAATAGGAAATCCAGGTGGTGAAAGCTTTTCAAAATCAATAACAAGAGGCATAGTATCAGGTCTTGACAGAACTTTAGACAATGAGCAAGATATGAAATATATTCAAACCGATGCTGCAATAAGCCCAGGAAATTCAGGCGGACCGCTTGTAAATATGTATGGTCAAGTAGTTGGAATTACAACAGCTAAAATAACAGCTGAGGACTATGAGGGCATAGGGCTTGCAATTCCTGTATCAGACGCAAAAACGCTTATAGACCAGCTTTTATCAAAAGGTTATGTAGAAGGCAGAGTGCGACTTGGCATAACAGGTGCAAATGCCGCTGCAATTAATCCATCTCTTCCAACAGGCGTACTAGTTATAGAAATTGAAGAGGACAGCGCATTTGTTGGCACAGACGTAAAAGTAGACGACGTTATAACTTATGTTGACGGCGAAAGAATACATGGCCTTGACGACCTGTCTTCCCTACTTTTATTGTATTCGCCAGGCGATGCGGTAACGGTCACCATAGATAGATTTGGTGAAGAGATTGACGTAGAAATAGTCTTGCTTGCAGACATGGGAGAAACACAAAAATAAATACACACATTCCTTTTTTTAACATATAATAATGTAATGGTATAAAAAAAGGAGGGGTGCCGATTGAAGATTGTATCAAAGGTTTCACCACTTATATTCTGTTTTGATAATACAGACAGATTGATAGATGCACTGCATGCACTGCGAAACATGACACAAAAAACGGCACTTTCCCAGCTTAAGAAAAAATATTACCTAACAGTACACAGCACGCTGTCAAAAAGAAAAGATACCATAAGGCTTCTTTGCGAGTACGGAAGTTTATGCGGAAGAGGCATAATACTTGATGCATATATAGAAGAGCACGGCAAAAGGATAAGCCATGAAGTAGATTTTAAGGCAGTAATATAAATAACGATAATAATTACTATCAAGTACTATATCTGTGAAAAACAAACTACCGCTATCAATTGACAGCGGTAGTTTTATTTATACTACTAGTTTAAGATTTAATAAAAAAGGACTCTGCTTGCTTTTTGTCTGAGGGTATTACAATGAATAGGAAAATAAGTCCTACCGCAGACACTATAAAGCTTACTAATAAAGTGCTGCTAAGGCCTATGCCGTCAATCATAGCTCCTCCTGTGAAGTTTGCAATAATTCCGCTTACAGACATTGCCATGGTCATATAAGTCTGCCCTTTTACTTTATCTTTGTCAGAAATTACATTGTTTGCAAAATAAACACCAGCGGGTATATAGGTTGCAAATGCGAAAAACTGAACGAGCTGTGAGATGAAAAACATAAACACAGACGGTGCCAGCCATGTCATAGCCATTTTAATAACAAAAGCAACACCAGAAATAGTTAAAAGGAGTGAAGCGCTTTTTAATTTCTTATAAAAGAATGGAAACAAAGCCATAGCAGGAAGTTCTATAAAAGCGCCTATTGCAACAGCAATGCCCAGGTCAGAGTTATCTCCGCCTAGACCCTGTACAATTTGAATATTAAAATAATTTATAATGCAGTGTGAAAACATTATAAGCATTAAAGAGAGCAAGGTAAGCATGAAGCGTTTATTCTCTTTTACGAAAACAGTAAAACTAGACGCCGGCGCTGTTTGAGCCTTTGAAGCACCGTGTATATTTGGCGGCTTAGGGAAAAAGATTAATAGTATTAGAGAAATAAAAAGTAAAATTAAGACTGCAAAAACTATTACATCTCCACCAAAAACATTTGTTAAATTACCCAAAATAAGAGAGCACAGCGCAAGCGAAAACGAGCCCAAACCTCTTGAAAGGCTGAAGTTTAATTTTTGTCCAGCGTTTACCTGCTCCATTGCAAGTGACACGTAAAAACCTTGCAAAACTATGGCTATGCACAATAAAAGAGTAAATATGATAGCAGTTGCAATAAAAATTTTTGTCGTAAATATAAGCGAAGCTGCTACAAAAATAATAAAAATAAATAAAATAATCATAATCTTTTTTAAAGACACAGATTTATTTTTATCGGCAAAAGAGGACAAAAACAGTTGAGTTATAATTGCAAGTGTGTTTGCACAGGCAAGTGTTAACCCTATTTCAGTATTTGTAAAGTTTCTCGATAACAAAAACACAGAAGCAAATGGCATTACACAGCAAATTGCCATGTAAAAAAAACACTGCATTACGGCATAACTGAATGTAAGATTTTTAAAAAAAGCACTAGAGTTTAATTTCATAATAATCTCCTTGTGGTATGTATTAAAATAATTATACAGCAAAAAAATGCAAATTCAAGTGATATTCAAAAAAGATAATGAATACATGGCTTTAATTAAAAAGGATTAGATTATCTAAATTTTTACAATTAATTTGTGATTTACACCAATATATCAAATTTAGATAAAAAAATATTAAAAAGAGATTGACAAAAAGAATAATTGGTGGTAGAATACTAGATGTCGCAAAAACTGTGCGGGTGTAGTTCAGTGGTAGAACTCCAGCCTTCCAAGC
>CAYJJB010000010.1:0-6121 GCA_964370405.1 uncultured Eubacteriales bacterium
TCGTTAATTATGTCAAGAGTATCTCCGGCAGAGCCCATTACAATAGTGAGAGGCGTTTTAATCTCATGTGCAACAATACCTAAAAAATGAGATTTTAAATTTAGATAATGCTCAAGCTCCATAGAACGTATTTCTTCCGCTTCTTTTAAACGTTTAGTTTTTTCTACATATTCTACATTTAAGTAAAATATAACTATCGCCTCAAAAAACGCAAATACAAGTACACCTGTTTCTGATAAGGTGGTAGATAGCAAGTAGATATTATTAAAATAAAGTGCATCATTAATAGCACAGATGCACATGATAGAAAGTGCGAATAAAAATATTTTTTCTGAGAATGTATAAGAAGTGATATTTTTTGTTGATATGAGATGAATTGCCACTGATATGCAAATGTAAAATATTATTAAAATAAATAGAAGTGTCAAAATGGGGGAGGTGTAAGAAATTATATAAGTATCTAAGAATAAATAAACGATGCAAAGCGCATAAAGCGGATAAGCTATAAATTTTAGCACCTGCAAAAGCTTTATATGAGGAAGGTGCATTAATATAATTTTTATTATAAAAGCTATAGTGAGCGCAAGGCTTATATATTCAAGTTTAAAGGCTGTAGTCCAAGATATGCCTGGGAATAAAGTGTAGAAAAATTTAGAGCCTGTCACGCCAATGCGTATTGACCACAATAGGCATAACAAAGAAAAATATAAATTAATCGAGTAATTTTTTGTTATTAATATTAAGGCAAAAAACAAGATGAAGAAACAAAATAGTAAGCCCGCTGTAAAAAGCTCCATCAGTAAATCGTAATTATTAAACCAATTTAAGAGGTCTGAATTTGAAATATAGACATTGGAATAACGAGAGCCCTCTCGGTGAACAAAGTTTCCGCCTTGAATTATTAATTCAATCTCTCCGCTTTCGGGAACACTGATAGGAATAGTTAAAATTCTAAATTGAGGCGCAAAGCCAACCTCCGTTTCTGAAACAGTACCAAAACTGCCTTTAAACTCCCCATCAATATAAACAGCTCTTGCATAGTCGCCTAGAATAGAAATAGAAAGATTAGCGTTTTGTGGTAGCTTTAGTATAAGTTTTGCTGTGCGACCTGCGTTATGATCAATGGGATCTCCAAGTTCTATTAAATCTTTGTTTTCTTCAAATTCTAAAGGGTTTAAAATTTGCCCCTCAATATACTGCACAGGTCCCTCTATATTTATAACAGTGTCTGAAAAATCATATTCACTTAGATCCCATGTGGCGTTTTGAGAAATTACGCTTGAAAGATTTACGGCATTGTTTTTATAAAAATGTTCTGCATAAAACAGCAAAAGCGAGACGCCAAGCACAAAAAATAAGGCAATATATATAGGTAAATTTTTAGGTAAATTTTTAAGTTCCATTTTATCCCTCAAGTCTATAAAGTATAATTTCATTATATAATAAAATTTACCAACTTTCAATACTTTAAGTGACTGAAGTGATAAAAATAAAAAATTGCTGTGATGATTTTATAACATCACAGCAATTTTTTCTTTATTTATGTTTATAACCTGTAAAAATGCACATTATCATAGCAAAAACTGCAAGATATGCCCAGAGTTTATGTTGTTTCATTTTCATTATCCTCCGTTAAGATTAAGTCTTCATTTTTCATTACTGGTCTTGCTGAAGCGGCGGTGAGTGCAATGGTTGAGGCATTGTGAAGCCAAGCTGAGGTATTTGCTAAAATTACACCAAAAATGCCAAGTGCTATCAAAGCTGTGTTAAACGAAACAATTAATCCATACTGAATATAAATTTTTTGCATAAGTTTTGTTGATAATCTGCGAATTTCAACAATTTTTGTAAGTTCAGAAGAAATAACAGAGATATCAGCAACTTCTCTTGCAATGTCTGAGGAGCCGTTGAGTGTTAGGGATACATCAGATGCACTAAGTGCGGGTGTGTCGTTTATTCCGTCACCCACCATAAGTACTGTCCTGCCATGGGCTTTTAGGGTTTCAATTATTTCGGCTTTACCATCGGGTAATACTGAGGCGTAATATTTGTCAATTCCAAGTAGTGAACAAGTGTGCTTTGCACTGCTCTCTCCATCACCTGTAATCATAAATATATCTTTAATTCCCTCTTGCCTTAATAAATTAATAGTATCTTTGGCATCAATTCTAGGTGGGTCATTTACACATATAATTCCAATAAGCTTATTATCAACTGCAAGATAAACGGCACTGTCACTTCCAATTTGCTCATTTATAAAGCCTTCCATATCAGTAGGGTATGGCACATTTTCATCTTCAAAAACAAAGTGTCTGCTGCCTATAACAGAGTGCTTGCCGTCTAAAATACTTGCTATACCGTGGGCTACAATATACTCAACTTTGCCATGTTCTTCAGGGTGATGAATATTTCGCTCTTTGGCTTCTTTTACAATGGAAGATGCCACGCTATGCGGGAAGTGTTCTTCAAGACAGGCTGCAATTTTTAAAACATCATTTTCAGAATAAGCATTATCAATAGGAATAATTTTTGACACTTTAGGAACAGCATTTGTCAGTGTACCTGTTTTGTCAAAAACAACAGTATCTACCTTTGACAAAACTTCAAGATACTTTCCACCCTTTACAAGCACTTCATGGTTAACGCTTTCTTTAAGCGCTGAAATAATTGTAATTGGCGTTGTAAGTTTAATGGCACAAGAGAAATCTACCATAAGTACAGACAAGGCACGAGTAATACTGCCTGTAAGAAATAAAGTTGCAAAGAAAAGTCCAAAACTTACAGGAACTATGTCGTCTGCAAGGCGCTCGGCTCTACCTTGTACAAGTGCTTTTTCTTTTTCACCTGTGTCAATTAGGTCTATTATTTTAGCGATGCGTGAGTCGTTTTGTAAGCTGCGAATTTTTACATCAATTTCGCCATCTTCTATAACAGTACCTGCAAAAACACTACTATCCTCAGCTTTGTGCACAGCGATTGGCTCGCCTGTCATAGTAGCTTCGTTTATGAGCGCATCACCTGCTACAACAGTGCCATCCATAGGAATTAAGCTGCCTTTTCTTATTCTAATAACGTCGCCTACGACAATATCGCTATGATGCACTTCAAGCTCTGCGCCATCTTTAACAAGCCAAACTTTATCTACATTAATTGCAAGACTTTGCACTAAAGCGTGCTTTGCTCTCAAGTTTGAATATTCAAGAAGCAAGTCTGAAAGTCCAAGCAAAAACATTGTAGAAGAAGCGGTTTTGTAGTTTTTAGATAAGAGTGAAGCTGATATTGCAGTACCGTCAAGTACATCTACATTTAATTTTTTGTTTGCAAGCGCTTTAAATCCATTTAAAATATAAGAAACAGAGCGAGCTATGGTGTAAATTTTATGAGGGTATGGTGCTAAGAAAAGACTTCTAGCAAAATGGAATGCGCAGTGCTTTACTAGGCGTTTTTTTATGTTGCGCTCCAAAATTACTGCCCGCTGCTCTTCGTTTGGCTCGCTATTTTTTATGTCAGATAGGGATAAAGAAGATAATTTTTTTAAAATTAAATTTCTCGTATCACTTTTTTTATATAGGATAAGCACTGATCCGTTAATCTCGTTTGCCGAAACTTTTTCTACACAATTAATATTAAGGAGCAGGTCACAAAGTCCGTAACACTGCTCCTTAGTTAGTATGTATTTACCAAATCGAACTCTGAGGCGGGAAGGCTTATCATAAATTATATGATATTTCATAAGCTTCTCCTTAAGTTTTATTCCTCTTTGCAAGCACAGCTTTCACCACAGTCACATCCGCTTTTTGCAACTGCTTTAGCCTCTGCACAAATATCGTCCGCTTCTTCCTTGATATTAGTAGCTGTTTCCAAAACTTTATCTTTTAGCATTATGCCACCTGCAACACCTTTTACGGCAAGCTCACGAGCTTTTTTTGTTTTTAAAAAACCAAAAATAGCAAGGCTAGTTGCGGCTCCTGCTGCAAAAATTATCTTTTTCTCTTTTGTTATCCATTTAAGCATATAAAATCCTCCAATATGTTTTTATGTGATTATATCAATTTAGAACTTTGTTTTTCTACTCCTAAACCGCAAGTTTTTCTGTATTTCGACGGAGAGTACCCGTAAATTTTCCTAAAAGCTTCTGCAAATTTGCTTGTGTTTATATACCCAATACTATATGCAATTTCGCTGATAGTCTTGTTTGTTATGCGAATAATTGTGCGTGACTTATGCAGCTTTACATGACGAATATATTTTTTTGGAGGCATGCCAAATTTTTGTATATATAACTGCCTTAGACTTGTTTCAGAAACAAATAGCATTTTAGATATTTGTTTTTCTGTAAGAGTAGTTTCAAGCAGAAGTCGCCTTGAAACATTAATAATAAATTGTGTTTGACTTTGCATATATCCTCCAAGTAAGAAAAACCCAAGAATTTGTGCTCTTGGGTTTCTTAGTATTATTCTTAATAAATGCTTATGCTAATTTTTCACCTAAAGCTATGCAAGCTGCTTGTGCATCTGCATCAGGGGATTCGTTGCACATATATGTTTCAAGTGTTTTAGCTGTGGTTTCTTCTTCCCAGTTTCTCATCCACTCGCCATCTCCCCAGCCGTAAGAGCCGAAAAGCACTACATCTGTATCACCTAGACTATCTTTTACATTGTCCCACATTGGTTGGAATTCAGTTTCTTCCAAAACTTCTGCACCCATTGATGGGCAACCAAATGCTATGGAGCTATACTCTGATACCATTTCTTTTGTAAATATATCTGATGTCATTACATCAACTTCTGCACCTTTAGATTTTGCACCTTCGGCAATATAATTTGCCATTGCCTCTGTGTTTCCTGTACCACTCCAATAAACTATTGCTATTTTGCTCATAACTTAATTCTCCTTTTTAAATTGTTGTTATATATTAAGCAACCGCTTGATTTTTTACGGTTAACTTTAAAATATCTCGTCCCTCTTGCCATAGTTTTTTATATATTGCCTTGCATTTATCATATCTTGCAAATTTTATTAATGCTTCTTCTTCATTTGCATACACTTTCCAGTACTTGCACAAGTTACAGTTTTGCCCTTTGTTACAAATAAACCCGTAAACGTCTTCAGGTGGATAACCTAAAAATAAACCGATTTCGTGCGGAAACTCGTCGTATGTGGAAAGTCGTGCAGAAAGCTTTTTAAGCGTATATTCAATTGAATTATCTTTATATGAAAATAATTTTAATATTTTTGTTGCGGCTGCACTGCTTAAATCTTTTTTTAGCATATCTTCTCTATACATATAAATAAGTGCAGATTTATTTATGGTTTTTAATAATATGAGTTTTACTCCGCTTTGCATAAATTTTTCATTCCAAAAAATAATATCACTACACAGTTTTTCTAAACATATATGTTTAACCGTAAATAAACTTGCAGTTTTTAGTGATGATAATGTTAACGAGCAGTGATCTATAAGAGTTTTTTCATGTATCATAAATTGTATTATATTGCCTCCGATATTTATCTAAAGTATCAATTTAAGTTAGTGTTAGCTAACTTTAATCTAAAAAAATAAATCGCAAATGCGAATTAGTTAAAACTAACTAAAGTTAGTATATACTAAATTAATTTACATGTCAAGATATTTTTAATAGTTTTATGTTTTGTTTTTTAAAAAGTTGATATGAAATTAGACAAAGATGTGATAAGAGATTTATTAAATAAGCCTATTGTAAAGGTTTTATCCATAATGTATTATAATGTTTATTAGTCAAAATGAAAGGGAGCATTATTATGAAAAAATTTATGGACGAAGACTTTTTATTATCAACAGATACTGCAAAGCAGTTATATCATACTTTTGCAAAGGATATGCCTATTATTGATTATCATTGCCATATTGATCCTAAAGAAATTGCACAGGATAGAAAATTTGAAAACTTAACGCAGGCATGGCTTGGTGGCGACCACTACAAATGGAGACTGATGCGTGCAAATGGGGTGGAAGAGTATTATATAACAGGAGATGCACCAGACTACGAAAAGTTCTTAAAATGGACGCAAACTCTTGAAATAGCTTTAGGTAATCCACTATATCACTGGAGCCATCTTGAGCTTAAAAAATATTTTGGAT
>CAYJJB010000010.1:6131-33384 GCA_964370405.1 uncultured Eubacteriales bacterium
TTGGATATGATGGATATTTAAATTCTGATACAGCAAAAGAAGTTTGGGATTTGGGCGTGCAAAAATTCTCACAAAACAATATGAGTGTAAGAGGGATAATTAAAAATTCTAATGTTGAGTTAATTTGCACTACAGATGATCCGATTGATGACTTATTGTGGCATAAAAAAATTGCAGAGGATAAAAGCTTTGATACCGTGGTACTTCCTACTTTTAGACCCGATAAAGCAATGGGGATAGAGGCTGAAAATTACTTTGACTACATTAAAGAACTTTCTAAAGTATGTAATACACAGATAAATTCATTTAAAGATTTGATTGCGGCACTTTATGAAAGGATAGACTATTTTCATAAATTTGGATGCAAAATATCTGACCATGGACTATATTTTGTCATGTACCAGCCATTAAATGAAGCGGATGCCGAAAAAATATTTAAAAAGCGTTTGAATGATGAAGTACTAACACAAGAGGAAATAATGGGGTTTAAAACACTTTTTATGCAGGCTCTGGCAAAAAAATACCATGAACTTTCTTGGACTATGCAAATTCATTTTGGATGTAAGCGAAACAATAACCAAAGTGCATTTAAAAAACTGGGACCTGACACTGGTTTTGATGCCATAAATAATTTTACATCCTCAGCACTACTTGCAGATTTTTTAAATAGTTTAGAGGAAAAAAACAGCCTGCCAAAGACAATTTTGTATTCACTAAACCCAAATGATGATACGTATATAGACACGATGATAGGTTGTTTTCAAGACAGTAGCGCAAAATCAAAAATTCAACACGGCAGTGCGTGGTGGTTTAATGACCACAAAAGTGGCATGATTAATCAAATGACCTCACTTGCAAATGTCGGCCTTTTATCAAATTTTGTTGGAATGCTTACAGATTCGCGCAGTTTTTTATCATATACAAGACATGAGTATTTTAGAAGAATACTTTGTGAACTTGTAGGAACTTGGGTGGAAAACGGAGAATACCCAAAAGATAATAAAACTTTAGAGAAAATAATTAAGGGCATATCATACAATAATGCAAAAAAATATTTTCAGTTTTAATTAAAATCTTTAAGCATAGATATGACTTTTTTTATAGAGTCGCTTAAAAATGTATCCTTGTGATACACTATGCTAAAAGTTCTATCCCATTCATCAGTACTTAAGCTAAGTGTTTTTATTTCACCGCTTGCAATTTCATTTTCAAGTAGCATTTGCGACATAACTGCTAGGCAGTTGTTATTTATAATTGCATGGCGCATAGCCTCAGGAAATGGCGCTTCTACCTTTGGTATAATCTCCACAGAGTATTTTTGTAGATACTCATCAAAACTTTTCCTGGTGCCACTTCCCTCTTCACGCACTACAAATTCTCGGTTTGTTAAGTCTTTTGCGGTAAAAGATTTTTTTGAAGTAAATTCATGGTTTACACTAAAGGCAAGGACAAGTTTATCTCCCTTTGTCGGTATGCTTATTATGTCTTTATTTGCTATTTTGCCCTCAACTAAGGCGATATCAATTTGCCCGTTTAGAATTTTTTGCTCAATGATATTTGTGTTGTGTATGGAGGAAGTAAGCGAAATGTCTGAAAATTTTTTTTGAAATTCTTTTAAAAAACTTGGCAAAATACAGCAACCACAAGTTATAGTTGCACCTAAAAATATATGTTTTGTAGTGGATTTTTCTTTAAGGGCAGCTTCTAGTGTGTCAAATTTTAATACAACTGCCTTGGCATGTGTTTGTAAAGTAATTCCGCTTTCGGTTATAAAGAGACGCTTTGATAATCGGTGAAAAAGAAGAGTGTTATAGTGCTTTTCAAGCTCTTTTATCGCTTGGCTTATGCTTGACTGGGAAAAGTGTAAATTAGATGCTGCTTGACTCATGCTTTTGCAGTTTGCAACTTCTAAAAAGATTTTTAAATGTCGTATTGTCATTATAATTTCCTCTTTTGTTATATCGGATTTACCGATGTTTTTAATTAAATAATATCGCTTTTAATTATATATGTCAAGTGATATAATATTATATAAAATACGGTTTTGGAGGACTAAAATGAAAGTATTAATCATAGGTGGAGTTGCCGCCGGTACTAAAGTTGCGGCAAAACTAAAAAGAGAAGACAGAAGTGTAGATGTAACTATTATAACAAAGGGCAAAAATATTTCATATGCAGGCTGTGGACTTCCATATTATGTCGGAAATGTGATAGAGGATAAGTCAGAGCTTATAATCAACACTCCAAAAGCTTTTGAAGGTTTAACGGGTGCAAAAGTCATCACAGAAACCGAGGTTATAGCAGTTGATGTAAATTCAAAAAGCATCAAGGCTAAAGCTCTTGAAAATGGGGATGAGTTCACATATGAGTATGATAAACTGGTGATAGCAAGTGGTGCATCAGCGGTTGTACCTAAAATAGATGGAGTAAATCTTCAAAACGTCTTTGTAATGCGCACACCTGAAGATGCATTTGCTATTCGTGAAGCAATTATAAACTCAAATATAAAACGAGCGGTTGTTGTAGGTGGCGGATTTATCGGCCTTGAAATTGCCGAAAATTTAAGTGCACAAGGCATTCGTGCAACCGTTATAGAAGCACAGGACCATGTTTTATCTGCTGTGCTTGATCCAGAAGTTTCTGAATATGTTGAAACGAAAATGGCATTGGCTGGAGTTATGGCGATGACAGGTGTAAAGCTTGAAAGCGTTACAGGAGATGGCAAAGTAGAGAAAATTTTAACAACAAAAAGACCACTTAAAACCGATGCAGTTATTTTGGCTGTTGGAATTAAGGCAAATACCCAGTTTTTATCAGACACAGGCATAGAACTTGAAAATGGAGTTATTTTAACTGATGAGAACTGTCAAACAAATATAGAGGATATTTATGCAGTGGGTGACTGCGCCTATGTTAAGAACCAAATTACAGGCAAAAAAGCCTGGTCACCTATGGGTTCTACTGCAAACATTGTGGGCAGAATTGTGGCGCAAAACATAGTTTCAAATCATAAAAATTATAACGGAGTGCTAGGTACAGCAATTGCAAAACTGCCGGGTGATATAAATATTGCGGCGACTGGCCTAACAGAAACCTTGGCAAAGAATGAGGGATATGAAACAGTTACAGCCACAGTTGCAGTAAATGACAAGGCAGAATACTACCCAGATGCAGGAACGGTTATAATAAAACTTGTGGCACAAAAGGATACAAAAAAACTTTTGGGTGTACAAGTTGTTGGAAATTATGGTGTGGATAAGATTGTTGATATTGCAGTGACGGCAATATCTTTAGGAGCAAGCGTTGATAGTTTATTAAATCTTGACTTTGCATACGCTCCACCATTTTCAACCGCAATTCATCCGCTATCACATGCTTTAAATGTACTAGTGAATAAAATGGATGGCAAGATAAAAAGCCTTACACCACAGCAGTTTATTGGAATAGATTTATCTGAGTATAAAGTTATGGATGTATCAAGAGCACCAGCTCTAAAAAATGCAAAATTTGTAGAGCTTGATGAATTGACAGAAAATTTTGATGCGTTTTCAAAAGAAGATAAACTGATAATTGTTTGCACAAAAGGAAGACGTGCATATATGGCGCAAAATCGCTTAGAGTATTTTGGGTTTAAAAATACTCTAGTGCTAGAAGGTGGAACAACATTTAACGATGTTAATTTATAAATTTATATAATTTAAGAAAGAGGTATTAAAATGGCAGCATTAACAATTAGCGCAGACAACGTAAAAAGAGTAAAAGGATTAGGTTTTCTAAGCAATAAAGGCACAGATAATTTTTCAGGCAGAGTAATAACTATAAACGGTAAAATTACAGCAGAGCAACAAAAAATTATAGCAGAAGCAGCAGAGCTTTACGGTAATGGAAATATTACATTTACTACAAGACTTACAATAGAGGTGCAAGGTATTCACTATGACAACATAGAAAAATTTAGAGAATATATTGCAAAAGCAGGGCTTAAAACTGGCGGAACAGGCTCTAAAGTGCGCCCTGTGGTAGCATGTAAGGGAACAACTTGTACTTTTGGTCTATGTGATACTTTTGATTTATCAGAAAAAATGCACAACGAATTTTATGTGGATTATAACTCTGTACTACTTCCTCATAAATTTAAAATTGCAGTTGGCGGATGTCCAAATAACTGCGTAAAACCTGACCTTAATGACATAGGAATTATAGGTCAAATGATGCCAAACTTTGATGAAGATATGTGCAGTGGATGTAAGGTATGTGGCGTTGAAAACGCATGTCCAATAGGCTGTGCAAAAGTACAAGACGGCGTTTTAACAATAGGCGATGACTGCAACAACTGTGGTCGTTGTATTGGAACATGCCACTTTGATGCTATTGAAGATGGAACAGCTGGTTACAAAGTGTATATCGGCGGACGTTGGGGTAAAAAAGTTGCAAGAGGCAAGGAAATTACAAAAATATTCACATCTGAAGAAGAAGTTATGCGTGCTGTAGAAAAAGCAATACTTTTATTTAGAGAGCAAGGTAAAACAGGCGAGCGTTTCTCTGATACAATTGAAAGAATAGGTTTTGACAGTGTTAATGAGCAAATTATATCTGATGAAATTCTTTCAAGAAAACAAGAAATTATAGATGCGAAACTACACATAGTAGGCGGAGCAACTTGCTAACTCAGTGAAAAACTAAGAGTGGAAAGTGGCGGTTTATTCCGCCGCTTCTCGCTTTTATTTCAAACTAAAAAGGACGGAGTAATTTTTTGAATATCGCAGTATCAATTATTGATTATGAAATAGCAAGTTTAGCGCAGAGAGAGCTTTTTGCCTTTACAAAAACAAAACTTGTAAAAGTTTATGAAAAATTAAATGATATGGCAGAGGTTTTGGGCTCTACCATAATTTCAACTTGCAACAGAACAGAGATTTATTTAAATCTATCGGAAGATAGTATTATAAATCCCTTTGATATTCTGTGCGATTTTTTTTGCATTAACTTTAAGGAATATGAAAATGCACATAAAACACTTTATAATGAAGAGGCGGTTTTGCATTTGTTTGAAGTTTCTTGTGGAATGAAGTCGCAAATTTGGGGCGAAGACCAAATTATAAGTCAAGTGAAAAATTCTATAATTACAGCAAGAGAAAATAAGGCAAGTGATGCACTTTTGGAGGTTTTATTTAGAACAGCAGTAAGCTGCGCTAAAAAAGTTAAGTCTACTATAGATTTTAAAACGGATAATAATTCCACTGCAAAATGTGCGGTAAACATTATTTTAGAAAATCCTCACATTAAAAATGTTTTGGTTATAGGAAATGGCGAAATTGGAAGGCTGACAGCCAAATTATTAGTAGAAAAATGTATTAATACTACAATGACCTTAAGGCAGTATAAGTACGGGCAAACTGTAATTCCAAATGGGGTCAAAGTGGTAGATTTTAGCGATAGATATAAGCTAATAGGCGAGATGGATGCGGTTATAAGTGCAACATCAAGTCCGCATTTTACACTGGAATTTGATAAAGTGGAAAGTACTTTGACTTTACCGAGTGTTTTCATAGATTTAGCGGTACCAAGAGATATAGACCCCAAGATAGAGGAAAAATTATCTGTAAAATGCTATGATATAGATAGCCTTGATAATTCGCATATTGATTATCATAAAAACATTCACAGAAAAAATGCGCAGCTAATTTTTCAAAAATATTTGTCAGATTTTTATAAATGGCATGAGTATAAAACAAAACTTGCTTGAAAGATAGGTTGAAAATGGAAAGTAAAAAGTTTTTTCCAATATTTAAAAAATGCGATAAAGCTTTGGTGATAGTTTTCGGTGGTGGAAAAATTGCCTTAAGACGTACGCTATCACTTTTAAATTTTGATGTTAAATTGAAAATTATATCACCACATTTTAATGAAGGCTTTGATAAATTGAAGCAAAATGAAAATGTAGAGCTTATAGTAGATGTGTTTAATGAAAAATACATAACTACTTGCTTTTTTGTGCTCGCATGCACAAATGATGATAGTGTAAACAAAAATATTGTGAATTTCTGTAAAGAGAAAAATATTGATGTTAACAGTGCATCAAATAAAGAGGATTGCACATTTTATTTTCCATATTTAATCCATGAAAATGAAATTACCATAGCTATAACGGGCAGTGGAAATAGTCATAAAAAAACAAAGAAAACTGGCGACGAAATTAAAGAATTTTTAGGAAAAAGGAGTGATTTTTATTAAAGTTATAGTTGCAAGCCGTGAAAGCACACTGGCAGTGGTACAGTCAAACATAGTAATAAATGCAATAAAACAGTATGATGAAAATATTGATGCATCACTTCTTACAATGAAAACTAAGGGCGACATTATTTTGGATAAAACTCTCGATAAAATAGGCGGAAAAGGGCTTTTTATTAAAGAACTTGAAAAGGCACTTTATGAAAATCGTGCGGATATAAGTGTTCACAGTTATAAAGATATGCCTATGCAAATTGATGAGTGCCTACCAATTGTAGCGGTGTCAGAGAGGGAAGACCCACGAGATGTGCTAATACTGCCACAAGGTGTAAAGGAGTTGGACTTTGCAAAGCCCATAGGATGTTCAAGCAAAAGACGTCAAATTCAGCTTAAAAAAATATATCCAAATATAAAGGTAGAGCCTGTTAGAGGAAATGTTCAAACTAGGCTAAAAAAACTTGATGACGGTGAATTTTCTGCGCTGGTTTTAGCCTATGCAGGGATTAAAAGATTGGGGCTTGAAAGTCGAGTAAGCAGAATTTTTTCTGTTGAAGAAATTATTCCTGCGGCATGTCAAGGTGTTTTGTGCGTTCAGGCAAGAAAAGGCTTTGACAGTTTTTTCTTAAATAATTTTAACTGTAAAAATACACAGCTTATAACTGATTGCGAGCGTGCTTTTGTAAGGACACTTGACGGCGGTTGTTCCTCCCCTGTCGCAGCATATGCCACTATAAATGGTGATGAAATTACACTTACTGGTTTTTATGTAGACGAAAAGGAAAATGCATTTATTAAAACGGTTAAAGGAAGTAAATTTGACGGCGAAAAAATAGGTGTAGAGCTTGCAAAAGACTTAAAAGGTGGTAAAAATAATGGGTAAAGTGTATTTAATTGGAGCAGGACCTGGAGAAAAAAATTTACTTACATTAAAAGCCCTCGAAATAATAAAAAAAGCCGATGTAGTAATTTATGATAGACTAGTCGGAGCAGAAATAATGGAATGTATACCCTATACAGCTGTAAAGATAAATGTGGGAAAAAATGTGGGAAATCACGCTGTGCCACAGGAAGAAATTAATAAGCTCTTAGTGCAGTGGGGGCAAAAAAAAGATATAGTTGTGCGTCTTAAAGGCGGCGACCCATTTGTATTTGGAAGAGGCGGAGAAGAGCTTGAAGAGCTTGTTTTAAATCAAGTGGAATTTGAAGTAGTGCCAGGAATAAGCTCATCGGTTTGTGCGCCTATGTATGGAGGAATACCTGTGACACACAGGGATTTTTGTTCGTCTTTTCATGTAATCACGGGACATAGAGGTAAAGGCAAAGAACTTGACGTGGATTATAAATCACTTGTGAAAATAGGTGGAACGCTTATATTTATGATGTCTGTGTCCTCCGCACCTGAAATTGCAAATGGTTTAATTAAGAATAAAATGAGTGTGGATATGCCCTGTGCGTTTATTGAAAATGCAACAAGTGCATTACAAAGAACATTTGTTGGAAAACTGCAAGACACTAAAAAAATGATAGATGAAAATAAAATTATATCACCAGCTGTATTTATAGTTGGCAAGGTTTGCGCCTTGTCAGATAAGTTTGATTGGTTTTCCAAAAAAAGCTTAAAGGGCAAAAAAGTTCTTGTAACTCAACCAAAGAAAAATATTTCTAAACTTGAAGATTTATTAAAAGAAAAGGGTGCTGATGTCACTCTTATGCCAATGATTAAAATTAGTGACGTGAAAATTTTGGATATAGATTTACATGTTTTTGATACATTGGTATTTACAAGCGCTGTCGGAGTTACAAAGTTTTTTGAAAATCTCTTTACAAATGGACGAGATGTACGTGTTTTGTTTGATAAAAAATTTGCTTGTGTAGGGGAAGAAACCGCAAAAATGCTTAAAAATTTTGGCATAATAGCAGATTTTATTCCAAGCTATTTTGACGGAGAAACCCTAATAAAAGAGATGATAGAAAACGGATTTGTTTCAAAAGACAGCAAAATACTTTTGCCAAGAGCCGAAAATGGAAGTGAAGATATAGTCAATATTTTAAACAGCAATCAAATTAGCTTTACAGATTTTGCTGTTTATAAAACAGAGAAAATAGATTATAATGAGGAAAATATAAAAGATATAGAAATTGTAACTTTTACAAGTAAGAGCTGTGTAGAGGGTTTTACAAATAATTTTAATGACTGTGATTTTACTAAAATAACGGCAGTTTGCATAGGAGAAAAAACCGCAGAGCTTGCAAGAAAAATAGGGTTTAAAACATTTGTAAGCGACGTGGCAAGTGTTAAGAGTATGGCAGAAAAAGTAGAGGAGCTGTGTTTATGATAAAAAGACCTAGAAGACTTAGAAATGATGGATTAATTCGTGGCATGGTGCGTGAAACCAGAGTGAGTGAAAAATCACTAGTGCTCCCAATTTTTTTAGAAGAAGGTAAAAATATAAAAACTCCAATAAGCTCTTTAGACGGACATTTTAGATACAGTCCAGATATGGTTTTTGACTGTATTGACAATGCACTTTTAAACGGTGTGTCAAAATTCTTGCTTTTTGGTATTCCAAGTAAGAAAGATGATAAAGGTAGCGAAGGCTATAACCCAAGCGGAGTAGTACAAGAGGGTATTACAAAACTAAAAGAGCAGTATGGCGACAAAATTTATCTTATAAGTGATGTGTGCATGTGCGAATACACATCTCATGGTCACTGTGGAATTTTAAATGGTAGCAAGGTAGATAATGATAAAACGCTTGAATATTTAAACAAAATTGCCATTTCACATGCAGTGGCAGGTGTTGATATGGTGGCACCGTCTGACATGATGGACGGCAGAATATTAAAGATGAGAAACGCACTTGATGAAAATAGCTTTTCCCAGGTACCTATTATGTCATATGCGGTAAAATATGCCTCTTCTTTTTATGGTCCTTTTAGAGAAGCTGCAGGATCTGCTCCGTCTTTCGGCGACAGAAAGGCATATCAAATGGACTATCATAATGTGAAAGAGGGTTTAAAAGAGGCAGCACTTGATGAAGCGGAGGGTGCGGACATACTCATGGTAAAACCAGCGCTTTCATATCTTGATGTAATTTCAAAACTCTCACAAAATACAAATTTACCCATAGCGGCTTATAGTGTTAGTGGTGAGTATGCAATGATAAAAAATGCAGGCAAACAAGGGCTTATTGACGAGTACGGAGTCATGTGCGAGAGTGCAATTTCAGTTTTTAGAAGTGGCGCAGACATTTTAATTTCTTATTTTGCAAACGAGCTTTCAAAGGCGATAAAAAAAGGAGATATAGGATAAAATGAACAGTTCACAACTTTTATTTGATAGGGCAAAAGCAGTTATGCCAGGCGGTGTTAACAGCCCTGTAAGGGCATTTAAGTCAGTTGGAGGAAATCCAAAATTTATTAAAAGTGCTAAGGGCAGTAAAATTACAGATGTAGAGGGTAATGTTTATCTTGACTATATAGGTTCTTGGGGGCCTATGGTTTTGGGTCATGCAGATGAAGATGTGCTAAGTGCCGTGAAAATTGCAGTTGATAACGGACTTAGTTTTGGTGCATCTACTTCACTTGAAGTTGAAATTGCAGAGCTCATCACACAAAACGTTTCACATGTTGACATGATACGAATGGTGAGTAGTGGAACTGAGGCGGTGATGAGCGCATTAAGGCTTGCAAGGGGTTACACTGGTAAAGAGAAAATAATTAAATTTGCTGGTTGTTATCATGGACACTGCGATAGTATGCTTGTAAAAGCAGGTTCAGGAGCACTCACTTTTGGCTCGCCAGATAGTAAGGGCGTAACAAAAGGCACTGCACAAGATACACTTATTGCAAACTATAATGATTTAGATAGCGTTGAAGAGATTTTTAAGCAAAACAAAGACAATATTGCCTGCGTGATTTTAGAGCCAGTTGCTGCAAATATGGGCGTTGTTTTGCCTAAAGTTGGCTTTTTAAAAGGGCTTAGAGATTTATGTGATAAGTATGAAGCACTATTAATTTTTGATGAAGTTATAACAGGTTTTAGGCTATGTTTTGGCGGAGCGGCAGAGTATTTTGGCATAATACCTGACCTTGTTGCCTATGGAAAAATTATAGGTGGAGGCATGCCTGTGGGCGCATATGGAGGTAAAAAAGAAATTATGTGCTGCGTGTCACCTGTAGGTGAAGTGTATCAAGCGGGCACACTTTCAGGAAACCCCATAGCCATGACAGCTGGGATTAAAACACTTAAAAAACTTAAAGATAATCCCAGTATTTACGAAAATATTAATTCTCTAGGAGAATATTTTGGGAATAAGCTTAGTGAAATTACACAGTACAGCGTAAACCGAATAGGCTCACTATCTTGTCTTTTCTTTACAAAGGAAGAAGTGAACAGTTTTGATGATGCAATTAAATCCGACACTAAAAAATACAGCGAATATTTTAACAAAATGTTAGAAAGTAAAATTTACATAGCCCCAGCACAATTTGAAGCTATGTTTATTTCAAATGCCCACACTAAAGAAGATATAGATTTTACACTGAGTGAAATTGAGAAAAATTTGCAAGGGGTAGCAAAATGAAAGGTGTACTAGTTTTAGCACATGGAAGTAAAATGAGTGAAACGCATGAGATTATAGAAGAAGTTGTGAGAATGCTAAGAGAAAAGCTTTGTGGCATACCCTTAGAGCTTGCGTACATGCAGTTTTCTGAAAATAATTTAAAAAGTGCAATACAAAAACTGTTCGACACAGGTGTGACAGATTTAAAAGCAGTACCATATTTTTTATTTAATGGAGTTCACATTAAAAATATACACGAAGAGTTAAATGATGTTTTAAAAGATTTTCCAAATATGAAAGTAAGTGTTTCAAAAACACTTGGGGCAGACAGCCGCTTGGCGGATATACTTTTTGATAGGATTAATGAATGAAAATATTGTAAAAAACGAGTCGCCGCAAATGAGTAAAATCATTTGCGGCGGCCTTTTCATTGACAGCGTTTTTCATATACTAAATCTACAATTCCGTTATATGCTCTAGTAGATTTTAATTTAAGTTTTACTTCCTTAGTTGAGACATCAAAAAGTTTTGTTCCACTTCCTAAAATTGTAGGTATGACAGATAAAACATATTCATCAATCAAGCTTTTTTCGTGGAGCTGTCTTATAATGTTAGCGCCTCCACAAATCCATATGTTTTTACCATTTTCTGATTTTAGATTTGAGATTAACTTGGAAATTTCGATGTCGGTAAACTTAATTTCGGCAAGATCGCTTAGTTTTTTATGAGTTAAAACATAGCTCATTTTACCATCGTATGGCCAAACGTCTGGCGATAGCTCGGTCGCAATATGGTGATAGGTCGTATGTCCTAAAATAACTGTGTCTACAGTTTCAATAAATTCTGGATAAGAGCCAAAATTTTCGCTGTCACTACCATCGCCCAAAAGCCAGTCTACTCCACCGTCTTTGTCTGCAATATAGCCGTCTAAGCTCACTCCAATATATGCTACTACTTTTCTCATGTTGTCCTCCTGAATTATATACTTTAATTTATTATATCAAATTATTTCAAAATAGTCATAGAAATTTTAACTTCTATAATACATCTAATAAAATTCATAAAAAACAACAAAAAAATTAATTAAATTTATTGTATTTACTTAGTTTTTTTGTTATAATTAGTTTACAATAATAAAGCGTTAGGGGTGATAGGCTTGTTAATGAAGATTGGAAAATGCAGTATAGCAATTTGGATAGTGATGAATGACGGTTTTACATGGTTTAATATCATTAGCGGAATTATAGTAGTTATTTTTAGCCTATGCTTAAGCTCTTATTTGCTTGGATTTAATTATGTAAAGGTATTTTATTTGCCAGTGTTTAAGTTCGTTAAATATATATTGTTTTTGATAGTTAAAATATACGCCTCTGGTATAAGTGCTACATATATGATAGTTACAGGAAAAATTAAACCAGGTTTTGTAAAATGCAGTATAGATAAGCGGATAAAAAATGTGTGTATTCACAATATTATAGCTTCTTCAATTACACTTACACCAGGAACAATAACAGTTGACAATAAAAATGGCGAGCTCACGGTACTTTCACTACACTGTGATGAAACTAATCCAAATGCAGTGTTTGAACCACGGCTACTTGAAATGGAGTATGCGCTAAATAAAGAAAAATAGAGGGTGAAGAAATGTTTTTACAAATTGTGATAATAGTGCTAATTATAGCAAGTTTTGTAAGCACAGTAAGAATAGTCATAGGACCCTCTTTGTGGGACAGGCTTTTGGGCGCATCACTATTGTGTAGCAAAGTTATTGTAATAATTATACTTTATTCTTTTATTCATGGACAATCGTACTATCTTGATATAGGACTTGTTATAGCAATACTTGGCTTTGTAGGGACTACATCTGTTTCAAGGTTTTTACGCAAAAATAAATGAAGGGGATGTTTTTTATGATGATTATTGGATATATGCTGATTGTATTAGGTTTGATTTTTATCTTTATAGGACTGCTTGGTATATACAGATTTGAAAATTTTTATGCCAGACTTTTAGCTGCGGCAGATATAGATACAATTGGGTTAATAACTATTTTGCTTGGTGTAATTATTATAAGTGGTATAAATTCTTTTTCATTTAAAGTGCTTTTGATTATGGGGCTAATACTTGTAATAAATCCAATTGTGTCATCTTCAATTGCATCATCTGCTTTTTTCTCAGGTTATAAAATAAAAGAAAAGGAGAAGGATGAAGATGATTGATAAATTGGTTTTTGTTTTAATGATAGTAACAGCTATATACATAGTTTCAAGCAAGAATTTAAAAAGAATAATAGTGGCACTTTCGGCACTTTCTCTTTTGGCAGCGTTTTGCTATTTAATTTATCATGCACCTGATGTAGCAGTTGCTGAGGCGGTAATTGGCAGTGCGCTTTCAACCATTCTTTTTATAGTAGCACTTAAAAAACATCGCTCATTTTATGTTTACTTTTCATCAAATTCAAAAAAGAATCAAAGCGAATTTAAGGTGCGTGCCGAAATGGATGAAGTGGCATCAAAAATAATGAATTACTGCAGTGAAAACGATTTAGAAGCACAGTCGGTTTTCACACATGAAAATCCTAAAGAAATTGCAGACGAGCATTTATATGATTTAATTTTAGAAAAGGAGAATGGTAAAATTATTGCATATGGCTCTAATGTAGAAAAACATGTCGTGGCAATAAAGGCTTTACTTGCAGAAAATTTTAATAAAGATAAAATAGAGCTTAGAACATTTGACAATGTGGAATTTTACACCGCTAACGAGGAGGAAATTTCATGAGGAAGTTAAAAATTATAAGTTTAAGCTTAATAAGTATCGGCGCACTGATTACGCTATATTTGGCAAATGGAGTAGAAAATATTGGCAAAGAAATATATGACAGTGTACTGCTAAATTACTTTACAGATACGGGCGCACTTAATTCGGTGGCATCAATTTATTTAAACTATAGGGTATTTGACACAATTTTTGAAGCCTTAATGCTACTTGTAAGCGTTATGGGAGTAATACATTTTTCACGACATGAGCATGAGATAGTGCCAAATTTTTCAAATAAATTCGTGTCGAAATCGGTGCTAAATAGATCGAAAAATAGCATAGCTATGGTTGTTCCAATAATAATTATGCTATCAGTTTACTTGATTATAAACGGCCACAACACGCCCGGCGGTGGGTTTCAAGGCGGTGCGGCACTTTCCTCAGCATTTATCTGTGTCTATCTTGTAAGGCCTGACAAGGTGATTAACTTTTACTCATATGAAAAGGTGGAAAAGTTTTTATTTTTACTAATAGCGCTGTTTGCACTCAGCTTTGCTGTATCAAATCTTTATTTTGACTATTTTGAATTTAACGTGCCATACCTTATTATCATGAATTTATTAATTGGGTTAAAGGTGTTTTGTGGACTAAGCATTATATTTTATCGTTTTGTACATTATGAAGACAGATGAAAGGGGAAGGATTATGCATTTACTAACAGGAGAAAACGTGGCAATTTTACTTTTCTTTATCGGATTATATGGAATTTTTAGCAGTAGGAGAATGCTCAAAACTATAATTTCAATTTCTATTATGGAAGTGGGCGCTGTTACATTTTACCTTACAATAGGTGCAAAACCTGATGATATACCGCCAATTGATGTTAACACCGCAGGTGAAGTGGTGGCGATAGGCGTTGCAGACCCACTTCCGCAGGCACTAATGATTACAGCAATTGTAATTGGTGTTGCGGTGACGGCTATAGCACTTTGCATGTTTATTAATCTTTATCATTTATACGGAAATTCTGATTGGAAGCAAATTCATAAAATGAGAATGGAGCAGTTGTGATGTTGCTTGTTTATTTTGTGGTAGTACCTATACTTGTGGGTGTTACGATTTACGCCATACCAAAAATTCCTATGAAAACAGTAATAATATTAGCGGAGATGGCACTGTTTTGCCTGTTTTTATTTACCCTTTACGACATAGTGCAAAACGGACAAATGAAAAATGTTTTGGGTGCCCAAAAAGCTACAATGGGCATAGTGTTAATGGCAGACAGGCCGAATATTATTTTTGTAGGGCTTTCAGTAATGCTGTTTTCGGCGTGCTTTATTTACACGATGAAAGAAAGTTTTTTTGACAAAAAATTTGTAATGCTCTTCTTTATCTTACAAGGGCTACTAAGTGGTGTTTTTTTAGCGGATGATTTATTTAATATTTATGTTTTACTTGAAGTTGCCACAGTGGTGGTTGCAATTTTGATAATGTTTAAAAAAGACAGTCGCTCCATGTATGACGGAATGGTGTATTTATTGTCGCAAGTTATTTGTATGGTGTTTTACCTATTTGGGGTGGGATATTTATACAAAATTTTTGGTGTGTTATCTATAGAAAAAATTCGGGAATTAATGCCTTATGCAGATGCGCAGTCTTTAATTTTGCCGTTTGCATTTATAATGACTGCGGTCTGTTTAAAAAGTGCATTTTTTCCGCTTTTTAGCTGGCTTCCAAGGGCTCACGGCACACCAAGTGCACCATCTGCTGTGTCGGCGATTTTATCAGGACTATATGTAAAAAACGGAATTTTTATGTTTTACATATTTACAAATCTTTTTAAAGGTATGGTGGATTACCATTTGTTTTTCATAATAATTGGCGCTATAACCGCTGTTTTAGGTATAATTTTTGCCGTAACTCAAACAGATATTAAACTGGTTTTGGCATATTCAACCGTGTCGCAAATTGGGCTTATAGCAATATCGCTTAGTGTAGACAGTGAGGTTTCAAATTACGGCGGACTTTATCATATTATTTGTCATGCCATTTTCAAGGCGCTACTGTTTTTATCGGCAGGAATGATTATAAAGCGCTACAAGACACGTGATATAAGAGAAATAAGCGGTGTTTTTAAAAACATGCCTGTCACATCTTCTATAACAATTTTAGGTGTTTTGGGCATAACGGGCGCACCTTTTTTTAACGGAAGTATATCGAAATATTTTATACAATCAGGCGTGCATGGAACATGGATAGAATATTTAATAATAGCTATAAATATTGGCACAGTTTTAGTTTTTACAAAGTACTCTTTTATTTTTTATGGCAAAGGTTCAGAAATTGAGGGCGGTGTGCTATTAAAAAGAATAGTTATTTTTATGCTGGGTATTTCTTGCCTTGCAGGTGGAATTTTTGGAGTGCAGGCAATGGAGTTTATGTTTAATGCAAATTTAAGCATAAATATAGGACAGTATATACAAAAATCTGTAATATATATACTGTCCGTAATAGGTTCTTATTTTATTTATAAATACCTCATAAAAGGCAGGAGCGCACCCGAAAAATTTGGGAAAATATCATTTGATTTTCAGCAAATGATACTAGCTATGATAGCATTTTTTGTTACTGTCAATTTAGTGCTTTTCATGATTTAAGCATCAATTAAAAAATCATAGGCAAACTGTGCATACAGTGCGCTACCTCTTTTTAAAACACTTTCATCTACATCAAACTGCTCATGGTGGTTTGTGTAGGTGATATTTTTTTCTTTATTTCGACTTCCTAAAAAGGCAAAAACTCCGTCACAGCACTGTGTATATTCTGAAAAATCCTCACTACCCATAAGCGTATCGAGATGTGCGAGATGATCTTTTCCATACATTTTTATAACTGCGTTTTGCGCAATTTTCAAAACTTTTTCTTTGTCATTAATTACAGGTAAGGTCATTTTTTCAACAACAATTTTTGCGCTTGCACCATAGGCTTTTGCAGTGTTTTCTACTATATTTGAAAGAGTTTCATAAGCATCATCAAGCATTTTGCTTGAAAAAGTTCTAATGCTTCCACTCATCTTAACTTCATTTGCAATTACATTAAAGTTTGAGCCTGCATGGAAAGTACCTATGCTGAGCACCAGTGGGTTTAGTGGGTCGTTAATTCTTGAAACATATTGTTGTAAAGCCATAACAATTGCACTGCCTGCAAGTATAGCATCAACTCCTAAGTTAGGAGCACTTGCATGTGCGCCAAGGCCTGTTACGGTAATATTTACAGTGGCGCTGCCAGCCATTCGGTTGCCAGCTTCTATGCTAATGCCCGGTGCGTCAAAATTTCCCCATATATGTGACGAGTACACGGCGTCAACATTATCCATTACACCTTGTTTAATTATAAGAGCGGCACCTCTTGCTACTTCCTCAGCGGGCTGAAAAATAAGTCTTACTGTGCCATTTAATTTATCTTTATTCTCGCTTAGCATTTTTGCAGCACCCAAAAGCATTGCAATGTGGGTATCATGGCCACAGGCGTGCATGTTGCCATTTTGAGAGGCAAAAGAAAGTTCGGTTGCTTCATTTATTTTTAGAGCATCAATGTCTGCTCTAAGTGCCACGGTTTTACCATCTTTATTTCCTACTATATCTGCATAAAGTCCGTAAAGACCATCAAAAAGATTTACCTTAAGCCCCATTTTTTCTAGGTCGTCTTTAAGCGAGCTTGTAGTGTTTTTTTCCTCAAATGCGGTTTCAGGGCATGCGTGGTAAAAACGTCTTCTATCAATTATATATGATTCTTCTTTATCTGCAATAAGCTTGAAATTCAATGTAAGCACATCCTTTTTGTAAGTTTTGTTTATTGTAACATAAAAATATTTTATATGCAATAAAATGCTGTTGACAAAACAATATTATTCGTTGTATAATATTGTTGAAAAAATAGTGAAGGAGGAATAGGCATGATATTCAGTGTGGCAGCAAAACTTTTAGATGCATGTGTTTTGGGTATAGTGGCAAAGGGTGATACATACGGTTACGACCTCACTCAAAAAGTAGCAAATTCCATAGATGTATCAGAATCAGCGCTATATCCAGTTTTGAGGCGCCTTTCAAAGGAAGGATTGCTTACAACTTATGATAGACAGTTTGATGGAAGAAACAGAAAATATTACAGTATTACGCATGAGGGGCGAGAAAAGCTTTCTTATTTTCGCAGTGAATGGGCTGAATATAAAACAACAATAGACAATATTTTAGAGGAGGTAATGGAGAATGAACAGGGAACAGTTCTTCAAAATATTAAATAAGGAATTAAAACCTTTGCCAGATGAAGAAAGAGAGAGTGCACTTGAATTTTATACTGAATACTTAAATGAAGCGGAAAATGAGTATGAAGCGATAGCAAAACTACCTCATCCAAAGCAAATTGCTGCAAAATTAATTGCGGAATTTGGTATAAAGGAACCTAAAAAATTAAAGACATCGACAGTTGTGCTGCTTGCTGTCACATCACCTGTGTCAATACCGCTTGCAATAGCTTTTGTTGCAGTGATGCTCTCGCTTGCAATAGTACTACTTAGTTTAAGCTTGGTGTTTCCAAGTGTAGTAGTTTCGGTAGGTGCTTGTGCTATAGCGTCACTTGTGTTCATAATACCTGCGTTTTTGTTTAACATGGGAACAGGACTAGTATTTGTAGGTATATTTTTAGTGTGCGTGGCACTTACTATTGTTTTTGCAAAGCTTTCGGTAGTCATTATTAAGGCGATAACAAGCTTATTTAAACTTATAGTACTAAAATTTGTGAAAAGGAGGCATGGTGATGAAGGGTAAAGCAGGATGGATAGTAGCAATTTCTGCATTTTGTGTAGGTATCGCACTTATTACAGTGGGTGTTTTTATGGGTGGAAGCACACAGGCATATATTAACCTAGGCTTTTTTACAGGTAATTTGCAAGAAAATGAAACACTTATTTCCTTTGAGGGGCGCTCAAGGGTTGCGAGTTATGAGGAAATTGAATTAGACGAAGTTAAAGTTATATTTTGTGGGGCTAATTTAGCAGACATCAATATTATTAAATCAGATAGGGCTTATATCAGTCACAACATTTCTAATTTGGATTTTGAAATTACAGATGGAAATATAATTAATCTTTTTGAAAAAAATAATAATGACTTTACATTCAATATTGGAATTTTTACAGGATTTATAAATGAAAAACCTGAAATTAATATTTATGTTACAGATGAATTAGAGTTTATTAGCGTGAAAAGTGACGTAGGTAACACAAATATTGAAGGCGTAACAGTTAAAAAAATTGAGATTAATAACAATCTTGGAGTGATAAAACTGGACTCTGTAAAAACTGAGGTAGCAAATATAAACCTCGACATGGGAAATTTAGAAATGAATAATTTTGAAGTTAGTGAAGAGGGCAAATTTTCAAATAACATGGGCAATATAGACTTGGAGCTTGTTGGTGCGTTTGGAGATTTTACAATTATTGATAATGTGAGCTTAGGCGAGTCAAATATTGATACTAGTGGAGTAGAAGAAACCGAAAAAGAAAAAGCTGTCATACATGCAACAACAGAAGTTGGAAATATAAATATTAAATTTACACAGTAAAATTATTGGGGTTGAGAGCAAATTGTTTTCAGCCCTGAGTTTTTATTTTGCAGAAAACTTTTGCATGCATAGCTTTTATGTGCTAAAATATAGAAAACTAAATTTGAGGAGAATATAATGCAAAATAGTAATTTACATGTAAAGCTTAATTCACTTACAGTCTTTAGAGCTTTGCTTAAAAATCCTGTTATATCAGCGTTTTCTGAACTATTAAAGTTTTTTGAAACAGCAGATACAGAAAATTTATATATGGCATATGCAAAGTTTGTTTCTAAACTTTTTAAAGAGGGCGACTGCCTTACCGATTATATATTAAACTGCGTTTTAGAAGATGATAATTTTTATATTAGAGCTAAAGGCGCTAATAATGCTGTTAGCAAAGTTTTAGACGATGCAGTTAAAATTGACCTTGAAAATCTTAAAGAGATAGCAAGTGTAAAGGCTTTGGACATTACGCAAAGTTTTGATATTAAAATGCCGTTGTGGAATAGTTATGAAGCGGATTTTGTGAAAATATATGAGGAAAAACTTTTAAATGTAAGCATTAATGGCTATGGTGTTTTCACAAAATATAAAGCTTTTATGTTTGATACAAACGGCCTAGAACCAATAAAAAACCCCGACACACAAAGCTTAAAAGATTTAAAGGGATATGAATATGCAAGGGATAAAGTGGTAAAAAACACCAAGAGCTTTTTAAAAGGAGGCAGTGCAAATAATGCCTTTTTATATGGTGATGCTGGAACAGGTAAGAGCTCAACCGTAAAAGCGGTGTTGAATGAATTTTCTGAAATGGGACTTAGACTTATAGAAATTAAAAAAAGCAGTATTGTGCATTTGCCAAAACTGCTTGATGAGTTATCTCTTAACCCACTTAAATTTATTTTATTTATAGATGATTTAAGCTTTGCGCCTGAGGACAAAAGTTTTTCCACATTAAAAGCAATTTTAGAGGGAAGTGTAATTGTACCCTCTAAAAACTGTGTAATTTATGCAACAAGCAACAGGCGCCACCTTGTGAAAGAGCTTATGAGCGAGCGTGAAGGGGACGACATCCATCTAAGAGATACACTGCAAGAAACACTAAGTCTTTCGGCAAGGTTTGGGCTTACCGTAACATTTAATGCACCTAATAAAGACGACTACCTTGAGATAGTTGATTTTTATGCAGATATGTATAGTCTTGATATAAGCCGTGAGGAACTTCACAAAAAAGCGCAGACCTTTGAAGTGAGAAACGGCGGAAGAAGCCCTAGAACAGCAAAGCATTTTGTAAGTGCATTAATGGCGGACACACTTTAAATTTTGATAATTTGCTCCTTTTTATCATAAAGAGTTTTGTACCCAAAATAGAGTGAGCCAAAACATGCAAGACATACAACGGTGCAAATTGTGACCATGATTGCAATTTGGTACAAAATTGCAGTCATTGGCAGCGTTCCTGATAAAATTTGGCCTGTCATCATACCTGGCAGCGACACAATGCCCATGCCGACAATGCTATTTAAAGTGGGCAGCATTGCAGTTTCAAGGGCTTGTTTTACAAATGGAAATAAAATGTGCTCTGGTTTTGCCCCTATGCACTGTAAAGCAGTTATCCTTGCTTTGCTGGACGTTACACCTTGAGTAAAAGTTTTAAGCCCAAGTGTCACACCTGTCATGCTATTTCCAAGTATCATGCCTGCAAGCGGTATGGTATATTGTGGATTGAAAACACTTTCACCTACAACTATCGTGACAAAAAATATTATCATTGAAAGTCCGGAAAATGATATTGATAGGGCGACTGCAATTTTAAAGCCACGGTTTAAATCTTTAACCCTTGAAAATACTCTGTAAATAGAAAATACCACCATGACAGCTATGTAAAAAATAGTAAATATTGGGTGGGGATTTTCAAAAATATATGTGAGTATAAGTCCTGCCAAAATTAACTGAACTGTCATTCTTATATTTCCTATAAGAAGTTGCTTTACAAGGTTTACTTTACAAATTTTCATGATTATTGCCACTATGATGAGCAAGGTATAAACCAGTGAAAACTGCCAAATTTGAAGTTGTACTACATCATTCATGATTTATCCTCCTGTTTTAGATGAATTATTTTGTCCGCAAATTCTTGTACTAAAGTATCGTTATGGCATATAGATATGGGACTTATAGAGTTTGTAAAGCAAAACTGCTTTATGTTAGTCATGAGCTGTTTTGAAGTTTTATCATCAAGTGCGGAAGTGGGTTCGTCTAAAAGTAGTATTTTTGGAGAAAATGATAAACAAATCGAGAGGAAAACACGTTGCTTTTCACCACCCGATAAATTTGCGCATGATGTGTTAAGAGGCATGTGTATACAGCAAATTTTTAAAAATTCAGCCATCTTTTCCTCTGAAATACATACATCATTTCGACTTTCATAGTAAAATTTAAAATTTTCTTCAATGCTTTTATCCAGCAAGAACACCTCTTGCGATACAAGCATTATTTCTTTTCTATGAGAAATTACGTCTTTTTTATAGATATCTTCGCCGTTATAAAAAATTTCACCCGATTTTGGAATTATGACACGGTTGAGTATTTTTAATAACGTGCTTTTTCCACAGCCACTCTCTCCTGTTATAAAGGTGAAAATATTTTCTTCAATTTCAATTTTTGGATAGTTTATAATGTCCAAAAAGCTTACATTGTTTGCACTAATAAGCATAGTTAATTTCCTCCTAAAGTTATTTATTGCAGTTTAATATATTTAATATCATAGTTCGATATCGAACTTCGATAATATTGTAACATAGCTAAAAAAATAATGCAAGCAAAAAATTATTTTATTTATAGTTTTTGTGAGTAAATTCTGTTATAGTATAAAGTGAAGTACTTAAAAAGGAGAAGTTTTAATGACAGATTATCAAAATCCAGTTAATATAAATATAGAAATGATAAAAAGACTTATAGATAATCAGTTTCCTAAATGGAGCAATTTGGAAATAAAACCAGTGGAAAAAAGCGGACACGATAACAGAACCTTTCATTTGGGAGAGGAAATGGCAGTGCGTTTGCCAAGTGGAAGCGACTATGTATTGCAGGTTGAAAAAGAGTATAAATGGCTTCCTGTTTTAGGAAAATATTTAAGCTTGCCAATTTCATCACCTATAGCAAAAGGACTTCCAAGTGAGGAGTATCCATTTCCATGGACTATAAATAAGTATATAAAAGGCCAAACACTAAATCATGAAAATATTCTTTCAAAAAATAGTTTTGCGGCACAGTTATCAGATTTTTTAAAAGAGTTGCAAGAGATAGATACAAAAAATGCACCACTTGCAGGAAAGCATAATTTTTATCGTGGTGGAGATTTATCAGTATATCACAAGGAAACAGTTTCTGCCTTGGAAAAATTTAAAGATATATTACCCGTAAAAAAACTAAGCCAAATATGGCAGTGCGCCTTAAGTTCTACATGGAATAAAAAAGCAGTGTGGCTGCATGGAGATATTGCGCCTGGCAACTTGCTTGTAATGAACGGTAATTTATGCGCAGTTATAGATTTTGGAATTATGGCTGTAGGCGACCCGTCTTGCGATTATGCTATGGCTTGGACTTTTTTTGACAAAGAAAGTAGAGCGGTGTTTTTGAATGGACTAGATATAGACACAATTTATCGAGCCAAAGCATGGGCACTTTGGAAGGCATTAATTACATATGATGACACAAATTCCAAGCATACTATAAAAGAAATTTTGAGCGAAGAAATGTAAATTTTGAGTACAAAGCAAGCTGTGCTACTTGACAAATACAGCATAGTTCAGTAAAATATCAATAATCGATATCGAATTTCGATATTATTTTGATTTTGGAGGAACAAATATGCAAGAAAAAGTTTTGAGAAAATTATTTTTAGCGTTTATTCATGTGCACATATTGGGACATGCGAAAAAAGAACCGATATACGGTACATGGATGATAGAAGAACTTAAAAGGCATGGTTATGATATATCAGCAGGTACCTTATATCCAATTTTTCATGATTTAGAAAAAAACGGACTTTTAAGCGTGGAATCTAAAACGGTGAACGGAAAAATTAGAAAATATTACAGTGCAACAAATGAGGGGATAAGGGTTTTAGAACTTGCAAATGAAAAAATAAAAGAGCTCAGTGCTAAGTGAGGAGTTTACTATGAGCGACAAATTGCTAAAATTGCAGTGCCCTTCATGTGGTGCGGCAATAAATTATGATATAGGCAGCAATTTTGTGGTGTGTGGACACTGCGAGAGCAAATATCCAATAGACTTTTTTAATATACAAAATAAATCTGTGGCAGATGAAAAAGGTGATTGGCGAGTAAAAAGCCTAAAAAGAAAATATGCAAGTATCTCGGATTTACATGGGCTTGCGTGCACGGCTTGTGGAGCGGAGGTAGTAAATAATTCCGACACGGTTGCGACAGAGTGCATGTACTGTGGTAATGCGCTTATAGTGGTTGGAAATGTAAAAGGCATGCTACAGCCTGATAAAATTTTACCGTTTAAAATAAAAAAAGACGAAGCACAAGCAAGTCTTAAAAATTTTTGTAATAAAAAGATTTTGCTTCCAAGCGAGTTTAAAGATTTGAATAAAATTGATAAAATTGTAGGAATGTATGTTCCTTTTTGGCTCTTTAGTGGTAAAGGAGTTTTGCATTACACCTTTGAACCCAACCAAATTTCTAGGTTTAGGCAAGGCGACTACATGATTACAAAAACACAGCATTATGAATTTGACATGGTAGCGGATTTGGATTATATAAACTTGCCTGTAAATGCCTCATCAAGGACACCCGACGATTACATGGGTGGCTTAGAACCTTTTGAGTTTGACGAGCTTAAGAACTTTTCCACAAGCTATATGGCAGGTTTTTATGCAGAAAAATTTGATAATAGTGTAGATGAATGTACCCAACAGGCAAAGGATAGAATTTTCTATGAAATAAGCTCAGACCTTCTGGGTCAAAAAGGCATATACATGGAAAAAAGAAAACAGCCGTTTAGCACTGTAAAGGAGAAAGGACATACACATTCCTTGCAAAACGAAGATATTAAATATGTTTTGCTGCCAGTGTGGATGTTAAACACGAGGTACAAGGGTAAAATGTATCATTTTGCGGTAAACGGTCAAACGGGAAAAGTGTCTGGTGAACTGCCCATCGACAAAACAAAGCAGATTTTGCTTTTCTTATCAATGTTCATAGGCATGTCCACGCTGTTTTCCATGCTCACATACTTAATTATTTTATTTTTTGGAGGGCTATAGTTATGAAAACCATAGTAATATCGCTAGTTTTAAGCCTTGCCTTTGCTATTATTTACATAACGGTGCTTATGACAACTGCGGGCAGTGTTTTGAATATATTATCCCAAGAAGAGGCATTTTTGTTCTTGGCACTCGTACCGATGTTTTTCTCTATTGTTATATCGGTAGTGGCAATGATTATGATAATAAAGAAAAAAATGAAGACGGCAACAAAGCAACTTGTGGCAAGAAATCATATAGTAAGAAAGTCAAAGCCCATGGTGGCAAGAGATGAGTATATGGGTGAGAGTGTGCGTCAAGATAATATTTAGTAAAAGAGATATAAACAGCTTTGTGGCTGGCTATATCTCTTTTATTATGCACGCATTATTATTTCATCTTTACATTATAAAAAACTTCACTTACCATAACTGTGTCAAAAAGGAGATAAAAGCATTGAATTTCAAGTGCTTTTGTGGTAAACTAATTTTAACTATGAAATTGAATTGAGGTTAAGATTTTGTCAAATTTAAAAGAACAAATTAATAGGCGAAGAACTTTTGCCATTATTTCTCACCCTGATGCCGGTAAAACAACACTTACGGAGAAATTTTTGCTATACGGTGGCGCCATATCGATGGCAGGTGCGGTTAAGGGCAAAAAGCACGCAAAACATGCGGTTTCTGACTGGATGGAAATAGAAAAACAAAGGGGTATTTCGGTTACTTCTTCTGTCATGCAGTTCGAGTATGACAATTTTTGCATAAATATTTTGGATACACCTGGACATGAAGATTTTTCTGAGGACACATATAGAACTCTTATGGCTGCAGACTCTGCGGTTATGGTAATTGATGCCTCTAAAGGTGTTGAGGCACAGACAAGAAAGCTATTTAAGGTATGTCTTTTAAGGGATATTCCTATTTTTACATTTATAAATAAAATGGACAGGGACTCACAAAGTCCTTACGACCTTTTAGACGAAATAGAGAAAGAGCTTGGCATAGGAACTTATCCAATGAACTGGCCTATAGGTTCAGGTTTTGAGTTTAAGGGAGTATATGACAGGGATGAGTCTGAGATTATCACCTTTGAAGCCAACAATGGACAAAGAGAAGTTGAGGCGACCAAGGTTAATTTAGACGACGAAAGCCTAGTTAAGACACTTGGTGAAAATTTATATAATACGCTAAAAGACGATGTAGAGCTTTTGGACGGAGCAGGCTATGAAATGGATATGGAAAAAGTGCGCCACGGCAAACTTTCGCCCGTGTTTTTTGGCTCTGCCCTTACAAATTTTGGTGTTGAACCTTTCCTTAAAAACTTTTTGAAAATGACCACAGCACCGCTTGAAAGAAACACAGCAGACGGCATTGTAGACCCATTTGAAGATAATTTTTCGGCGTTTGTTTTTAAAATTCAAGCCAATATGAACAAGGCGCACAGGGACAGAATTGCCTTTATGCGAATTTGTAGTGGTAAGTTTGAAAAGGGAATGGAAGTAAGCCATGTGCAACAAGGCAGAAAAATAAAACTCGCACAGCCACAACAAATGATGGCACAAAGCCGTGAAATTATTGATGAAGCCTATGCAGGCGACATAATAGGTGTGTTTGACCCAGGCATTTTCTCAATAGGCGACACAGTTTGCGCACCGTCAAAAAAAGTTAAGTTTGAGGGAATACCCACCTTTGCACCTGAGTTTTTCTGTAGAGTTCAGCAAAAAGACACGATGAAGAGAAAGCAGTTTGTGAAAGGAATAGAGCAAATTGCACAAGAGGGTGCTATTCAAATATTCAGAGAAATTTCCTCTGGACTTGAAGAAATTATCGTGGGTGTTGTAGGCACACTGCAGTTTGACGTTTTTAAATACAGAATGGAAAACGAGTATAATGTTGAGATAAGGTCTGAGAATTTATCCTACACCTTCATACGCTGGATAGAAAATGAAGACGTTGATTTAAAGAAATTAAGTCTTACATCAGACACAAAAAAAGTACAGGACATGAAAGACAGATACCTGCTTTTATTTGCAAATCAGTGGAGCATTAACTGGGCGCTAGAGCACAACGAAGGACTTGAGCTTTCTGAATTTAGTAGGAACTAGGTAGTGAACGCATTTTATGTGTTCAAGTGAAGAGTGAAAAGTGAAAAGTGAAGAGTTGTGGTGAAAATCCTGCGGATTTTTTATTTTATTTATTTTTCATAAAGCCACAGGCTACAATGTAGGGGCGACGTTTCGTCGCCCCTAGGGCTTGCACAAATATTTGCCCTTTATCTATAATAGGTAAAATTATAAAATTAGGAGATTTAATAAATGAAAAAATTAATATTTGGCTCTGTAATGTTTTTAACAGGTATTGTCAGTACGGCAATTATATTAGCAGGCGCAATGTCAAATGAATGGACAGTAAACGGACAGTTTTCAGCTTTTTGGAATTTATCTCAATATGGACTAATGCCAGCGCTATACATTTTTATTGGAATAGCAGTTATAGGCATTTTACTCTCAATATGGGGAGTGTTTGAGAGGGAGTGAAGCTAATTTTATGTGCTATGCACATAAAATTAGGATATAATGGTTATATTAAAACTGAAAAGAGTTATATATGGCAAACAAAACAAAAAGCACTTTCAAACCTGTAAATGGTGGTTTGAAAGTGCTTTTATTTGTCTATGTTTATAAGCTTTCCGCCCATAAGCTCCACTTCATCGACGTAGTGGGTTATCATAATAAGCGTTCTGCCGTTTAGATTTTGTTTTATATAGTCTATGCAAATTTGCCTTGTGTCTTCATCAAGTCCTTTGAAAGGCTCGT
>CAYJJB010000011.1:0-33162 GCA_964370405.1 uncultured Eubacteriales bacterium
CTTTAACTTCAACTGCTTTTGCGTATAAAGTTAAGTTGCTTGTCACTGTTTGTGGTAAAGTAACTTGGCTTCCGTTTACATTGTCTAGCCATGCTGTAATGCCTTCTGGCTGTGCAGGGAATGCTGAATCTTTATCAAGTGTGTGTGCGGCTAAAGTTTCTGTTCCTTCTGCGTTTAAGAAAGTTACTGTAAACTGTTCTACCTTTACTTCTTCTGGTTTAGCGTAGTAGCTTGTAGCTCCTGTTAGTAACACTGGGAATGTTACCTCGCTACCCCCTACTGCATTAAGCCATGGTCCTGATTGGCTTGGTGTGTAGTTCACACCCTCAGTTGCTTCTTCAGTTGCAAGAACTGTTCCGTCTGCACTGTGTAGTGTAACAATATGATTTACAGCGTCAGTCGCTTCTGTTTCTGAAGCAAATACGCCTAGGCTAAAACTTGACACTACCATCACTACTGCAAGTAGTAAGCTAAGTGTTCTTTTTAGTCCGCTTGTTCTTCTCTGTTTCATAATTCTCTCCTATTAATGTAATATATTTTTTAACCGAGTTTTTCATATCGGTTTTGGGCTTACACTAATAAGGATACTAAATCTTAAAAAAGGTTCACGGAAATTCAAAAAAACTTTTATTTTTTTTTAACTTTGTAAAAAAATGGCATAAAACAGCCAAAAACTGCCTTATGCCATTTCAATATATTTTACTTATTATCTGTTAATGCAGAAGACTCTCATGATATTTTTTGCAGTCTCTTCTATATATATAGGAGCTTTCTCCATTGCAGTGTCAAGACTTACTGGTCCTGTTTCTATTGCAAACATTGCGCTTATTCCATGCTTTATAAGCTCATCTGCCTCGCTATCTACTGCGCCGCCTAAAGCTATAACAGGCACATTCTTTGCCATTGCCCTATGTCCTATTCCATATAAAACCTTGCCAAATGCTGACTGACCGTCAATTTTGCCCTCTCCCGTTATTACAAGCTGTGCTCCACTTAGTTTTTCATCAAAATCACAGATATCTAGCACAGTTTCTATACCAGACGAGAACTTTCCGCCCATAAATGCTAGTATTCCATAACCTAATCCACCTGCCGCACCTGCGCCTTTATGGCTTTCGTAGTCATTTCCAGTGCATTTATACACTACATCTGCTAAATTTTTAAGAGCTGCATCAAGTACTGGTAAGTTATCTGGCTTTACACCTTTTTGTGGACCATATATATATGTAGCACCAATTTCACCACAAAGTGGGTTTTGAACGTCACATGCCATCAAAATTTCTACATTTTCAAGTCTTTTGTCAATTTGTGTAAAGTCAATTTGCTTTAACTTAGCCATGTTGATACCTGTTGCTTGTAAAGAGCTTCCGCTTTCGTCAAGGAAAATTACCCCAAGTTCAGCCGCAGCACCTACGCCACCATCATTTGTTGCTGAGCCTCCAAGACCTATTACCATTTTCTTTGCACCTTTGTCAAGTGCATCCTTAATCATTTCTCCTACACCCTTTGTAGTTGAAATTTGAGGATTTTTCTCTTCATCACTTGCCAGAGTAAGTCCTGCTGCCTGTGCCATTTCTATAATTGCTGTACCATCTTTAGTAATTGCATATTTTGCTGTAGTTTTTTTGCCATAAGGCCCGCAAACCTCTAAGGTATATACATCAGCATCAATAGATTGCAAAATTACCTCAAGCATACCTTCTCCGCCATCTGCAATCGGTACTGAAATTACTTCAGCATCATTACACACTGTAAGTATACCTGCCTTTACAGCTTCGCAAACACCTTGTGCTGACAAACTACCTTTAAATGAATCTGGTGCAACTATGATTTTCATAAACTTCCTCCTATTTTATACTATCTTTTAATTGTCTAATACTAATATTATTCTCATTTGCAATTTTAGCAAGATCATCATACTCCATTTTCTCTTTAGAGATGTTATAGCCTTCAGATTTTTTTACTCGCACTTTGCCATAGGCTGTATCAATTATAGTTTCAGTCCTGTAAAGCTCATATCGTTTACATGCAGTTTCTCTAATTCCTATTGTGCTAGTATGTTTAAATATTGCCTCTACAACAGTTTTTTTACTGCTTTCTTTTACAAGTGCAGTCAGCATGGTCGCAGGTCTACTTTTTTTCATTCCAATTGGAGTGGTAAACACATCTACAGCTCCAGCTTCAAAAATTTTATCCATTGCAAACGAAATTTCTTCTGCAGTCATGTCATCAATATTTGAGCTAAGCTCTAAAACATCTTGTGCATTTTCCATACTCTGCCCTAAGAACACCCTCACACAGTTTGCTTGTGCAAAATCTTTTGTTCCCATGCCATAGCCAATTTTCTCAACATTCATAACAGGTTGTGTTCCATACTCGTCTGCAAAAGTTTTTAGCAGTGCTGCACCAGTTGGTGTGCAAAGCTCTCCCTTTATATCACTTGAATAACTTGGAGCTCCACTTAATATATGAGCAGTTGCAGGTGCTGGAACTGGAAGTATTCCATGCGCGCATTTGACAAACCCACTGCCTACATTTATTGGAGATACAACCACCTTATTTGGTGCAATTTCATTGAGTAACATGCATACACCCACCACATCTGCCACTGCATCTAGTGCGCCCACTTCATGAAAATGCACTTCTTCAACAGGTTTATTATGTGCATGGCTTTCTGCCTTTGCAATATAAGTGTATACATCTTCTGCTTTACATCTAACTTTTTCATCTAAATCCAAATGCGAGAAGATATGTTTAATTCCATCCAAATTCGCATGATGGTGATGCACATGATTGTGACTATGCCCGTGGTCGTGACTATGCCCGTGATCGTGGTCATGCCCGTGGTCGTGGTCATGCCCGTGGTCGTGGTCATGCCCGTGATCGTGCCCGTGATCGTGGCTATGCCCGTGATCGTGACTATGCCCGTGATCGTGACTATGCCCGTGGTCATGGCTATGTCCGTGGTCATGGCTATGTTCTTCTTCACCAAAGATTTTCACTGACATATGTGTACCAAAAATTCCACATTTCTCAGATTTTTGTGCCTCAACCTTTAAGCCAGGTATTCCTAATGAATTCATTTTATCTAAAAACGCTTGCTTGTCCTCAATTAACTCATAAAGTGCCGCCATCAACATATCGCCTGCTGCACCCATATTACATTCTATATATAGTGTTTTCATAAGCTGCTCATCCTCTCTCCCCAATTTTATTTATCATATTAGCCATATATGCTGCCCCAAATCCATTATCAATATTAACAACACTTATCCCACTAGCACATGAATTAAGCATTGATAAAAGTGCTGCCACTCCGCCAAATGCCGCCCCATATCCAATGCTGGTTGGCACTGCGATAACAGGGCAGTCTGCAAGGCCACCAATAACACTTGCCAGTGCACCCTCCATTCCTGCAATTGCAACTATTACATTAGCATTCATAATTTCGTCCATATGCGCAAGTAATCTGTGAAGGCCTGCAACTCCAACATCGTAAAGCCTAAGTACTTTATTTCCCAAAATTTCCGCTGTAAGTGCCGCTTCTTCTGCAACAGGAATATCGCTTGTTCCGCCTGTTGCAATAACAATTTGCCCCTTTGTTTTAGGTTGTGGCATTTTGCCAACTATTCCAACCCTTGCAATTTCATGGTATTCCATTGGCAAAACGGTTTTTAAATATTCTCCGCTCTCTTTTTCAAGTCTAGTTATTAAAATACTTTCCTGACCCGATTTTAGCATTGCTTTACATATGCCTTCCATTTGCTCTGAGGTTTTGCCTGCGCCGTAAATCACCTCGGCTTCACCTTGCCTTATTGCCCTGTGGTGGTCAATTTTTGCATAGCCGACATCTTCAAATGGACTTTTTTTTATGGAAAGAAGAGCTTCCTCCACGTTCAAGCTGCCATTTGCGACATTATCAAGAATTTCTCTAATTTTTAAGCTATCCATGTCTACCTCCCGTCTAAATCAATAAATACTTTTTCAAAATATTTTCCTACAGTTTTCTTTACTTCTTCTTTTCTTCCTAGTAATAACTCAAATTCATCATTTCTCAATTGAATTTGTGCCGCACCGTTATATACTCGCACCCTAAAATCTTTAAATCCCAGTAAAAACATGCCGTCTTCTGCCATTTCTACCTTTTTAAGATCTTCTTTTTTAATTTTAACATCTGTCGGTATTCTTGTTGCAAGGCAAGCATACGACGGTTTGTCCCACGTGAAAAGACCTGCTTTTTTTGAAAATTCTCGTACATCAGACTTTGTAATACCACAAAGTCTTAGTGGTGAAAGTACCTGCATTTCTTTTAGCGCTCTCATACCAGGTCTATCGCCCTCGTCGTCTGAGGCATTTGTACCGTCAATTACACATGTAAAGCCATCTGCCTTTGCAGTTTCTAAAATTTTTGAAAATATAACATTTTTGCAGTAATAACACCTTAGTTTTGAATTTTCCACAACTTCTTGATTTTGCAAAACATCAATTTCTATTATTCTTAAATCTGCATCTAGCTCTCTTGCTAGTCTTTTTGCATCTTCAAATTCAAATTCAGGTTGGAAATCCGATTTGACATAGTACGCTTTAACTTTTTTTGCATATTTTTTTGCTGCATAAAGTAAATATGATGAATCAGTTCCTCCTGAAAAAGCAAGTGCAATTTCATTGTGCTGGGAAAAAAATTCTTTTAATTTATCCATATTAATCCTCGCCTATATGTATATTTATTCCATTAAGTTCCACGCCTTCATCTGCCGAAATTAATATATATTTCTTTCCGTCTATGATTTTAGTTTGCACCAAATCTTTTCTATCGGGATTTACCTTAATTACCACATCGGGCGTTGTAAGTTCATATCGCTTTACATCCACTATGTTTTTAGGACTCAGGGTTGAATTTTCGCCAAATTCATTTTCAAAATTTTCTTCAAAATTTTCAAGCTTATCTGCGCTTACACCACTGTCTTCAAGTAAATATTTTACCTGTTTTGCACTTAAAGTCAGGGCATTTGGGTCTTTACTTTCCTTATGAATATCAAGCATGTTTGAAATTTTTTGATGAACAGTTTCTATGCTTTCAAGACTGCATTCCTCAGCCAAAGTATCGCATATAAGCGTTTCAAAAGTCTCTTTTTGCAAATTTGCTGGCATTGGTGTGTCTGCTTTAAAAATAGCCTCTACAAAATTTTCATTTCCAAAAGCGGTATCTTTTGTGTAATAAAGCGCATTATAAATGTTACTGCTTCTATCGTCAAATGAAGGAAACATAAATCCCATCATTGGCGCCGCCACTGCCCAAACTCCTTCTTTGTGTGAAAAAATATTCTCCTCCACATTGTATCCCAGCGCTGATTTTGTCTGCTTTACTGGACAAATGCTGCACAAAACATATGTAAAGCTCTCTGTCGAAACATCTAAATCCCCTTGCAGTGAGCGTGATTTTGTGGGAACGTCATATGCATCGCAGGCAATCAAAATTAAATAATTCCCTTCAAAATCTACGCTGTCCACAACTTTATCAAAAAAGGAGTTTAATATTTCTTTATCCTCAAGCTTCGTGTTTTTCAGCTCCATTAAAAGTTTGTGCTCCTCACCATTTACCACTTGAGCCGTTTCAAACTCTATATCAATTAAGTTCTTTTTTAATGTTCCTGATAAGGTTTTTTTCATGACAGAAAAATACATTTCTTTTCTTGTTTCCGTCATTAGCGCAACGCTTTGCTCAAAATTTGCGATTACTTCTTTTCTTTCATTGACATAGCAACCATAAATTTTTGTTATATTATTTTTGTCTACCTTATATCTTCTTTTAATTTCTGCTATTTCTCTTTCGTTCATTATTGCCCCTTAATAATTTCTAAATTCCTTAAATACAGTGTTTTTGCCTCATCTAAACTTATTTTTATGCCAAAATTTTTCTCAAGCTCACTCTGCATACTCTCTGCACAGTCAATTTCCTTTACATCAACTTTTCCATTTTCAAAATTTTTTACAAGATTTTTATCCATAGAAATTCTGCCGCTTTTTGTGTAAATATGCACCATGGTACCCTTGTTAAATATTGACTGCTCTGATAATTCACAGTAAATTGATGGCGCTAAGAAATCGCTATCATAATTTTCTTCATTTCCAAATGCATAGTAATTTTCCCATTTGCCATGATGTTTATACATTAGGACATTTTTAAAAATTTCATCTTCGACCAGCTTATATTCTACATCATCTATTACTTGAATTTTGTCATAAACAAGCTCAAGTGGCAAAGTTGGTGTTGGACAACCTATACCAACGTCCGTTAAATATTTTTTATCACCAAGCTCCACCACTAAAATTCTGTGTCTGCCCATTGGTATGAAGCCCTCAGGCTCGCCCAGTAAAAATCTACCAAGCCTTTGAGTAAATGTGTAACCGAGTTCGGTTAAAAGTTTAGCATAAAGCCCATTTAACTCGAAGCAGTAGCCACCTCTTCCCTTATTTACCACTTTTTCATACACCGCATCTGCATTTAAATCCAGTGATTTTCCTAGCAGTATGTCTATATTTTCATATGGTACAGCCTCATAATGCGCTCTTTGTAAAGCACTTAAGCTTTCAATGCTTGGTGCTGACTTTACCATATTTATTCTAAATAGATAGTTTGAAATCATTTTTATCCCTCACAATTCAATTAATAATTTCTGGTTTGCCACCATTTAAGCGTGATTTTTCTGCTGCAAGCGCAATAAGATGGCTTTGAAGTGAGCTTTCAACAGTTGTTGCTCTATCTCCGCTTATATCGTCATTTATAATCATTTCTAAGAAGTCACCAACTATTCCTTCATCACCGCCGCCATGACCTTTTAAATCATTATCAAGACTGTTTAAGTCAATAACTTCACTACCATTTGCAAATTTATTGTGCGTTATAATATTTGTGTTCATGTCTGCCCTAATTTCACCACTAGTTCCCATGATGTGAATATATCTGTAGCAGTCTTCTGTAAAAGCACACATTGTAAAGCTAATCGTACTGTCATCTTCCATTAATAGATTAACTACTTGGTGGTCAACAACGTCATTATCGCAGTGATATACACACCTTCCATAGGGACCAACTTTTAATGCACCATATAATTTTTCTACCGATGGTTCTTCACAAAGCACATCAGCCATAAAAGTTTTTTTATGCATAAATCCTGTTTTTTCACCTGTAATATAAATTTTTTCTGCATCAAAAATGCAGTTTTCCTTTACTTCACACCCGTCCATACAGAATTTTGTTGCGCCTTTTGGAGCTTTTTCAGATTTAAACAAATGAGTAGAACCAAAAGAAGATACTGACTTACATTTTTTGTCCATAAGCCAAGTTAAAATATCCATATCGTGCGAACATTTTTGCATAATCATAGGACTGCTTTTCTTGCTGTTGCCCCAGTTTCCTCTTACAAAGCTATGCGCCTGATGCCAAAACGCAACATTTTCATTTGCTGTAATTGACACCACTTCGCCTATTCCACCTGACTTAATGATATTTTTAATTGCATTATAGAATTTTGTATACCTTAATACATGACATACTAACACTTTGCTTTTGCTGTTTTTTACTAGTTCATCAAGTTTATAACACTCATCAATTTCTGGTGAAATTGGCTTTTCTAAAAGTACGTGATAACCTTTTTCAATTGCAGGCACAACATGTTCCATATGCTGTCTATCCATAGTGCAAACGCACACAACATCCGCAAGTTTTGGCTGGCTTAACAGCTCTTGTGCAGATGAAAAACACATATCATCAGCAATATTGTAAAGCTCTTTTGCTTTATCTACTCGCTGTTTTATTATATCAGCCACTGCAACTACTTGCATCTTGTCCTTATATATATTTTGCATTGAAGCATATGTACTTCCTCTGCTTCCAAAACCAATTATTGCAACTTTTACTTTGTTTTCCATAACATATCTCCACTTTTTTCTAACATTCTAATTATACCTTGACACTAGTGCCAAGGTATATGTTTTTTACTTATCAAATTTATTTTTAAATCTTTCATCTTGTGCTAGCCATGTATATTTTTTCACTTTTATAATACAAACAATTCCAATAATTATAAGCGGCACCATGGCCAAAATGCCTGTAATTGACGGCCCTATAAGCAAGGCTTCTGTAGCAGAAAAACCTTCGCTTGCGCTAAAGAAAATTCCAACACCGCTTGTAGCAGCAATTGTGCTTCTGACAAAACACGCAGGTATAATTGAACCTGATTTTAATGTCAAATATCCTGTTAAACTACCTATTGATATGCATGAAATTATTGTAAGTAAAATTCCAATATATGGATAAAAACCATAGCTAGTTCCATAGTTATGACCTAAAATTACTAGCGGTATATACCAAATTCCCCAAACTACGCCATTGATTAGAATTGCTTTTCTTACACCAAACTCTGTTACAAGTTTAGGTAAAAAATATCCTCTAAAGCCTAGCTCTTCCAAGAACACCAAAATAAACTGTGCAAATGGTGCGAGCAGGAAGGTGGTTAGCATATTTGTGTAAAAAACTGACCTTGCTTGCTCTATACTGTCACCACTTATTTCTGCCAAAGAATTTACAATTAAAGACGCATTTGGATCTAATGCCTGTGGTCTAAGCAAAAAGTATAATACTATTCCTGAAATTACCGCTACCATAGGAAGAAAAAGTCCTACTGCATATAAAGGTAAATTTCCTTTAAACCTCGGCTTAAATTTTAACTGTCTTCTATCTTCTGTCATTCTTTTTACTAAAACAGCAGAAACACCTGGAAATAAAATGCTAAAAAGATAAATTGTACCCCAACTGCTTGACGAGGTGTTAATGCCTGAACTCATTGCAACAATCATTAAGAACCAAGAAAGTGCAAAACTTACTACCACATATAAAATGGCTGCCTTTTTATTGCTTGACAAATTTTGATATTTTTCTCTAAACGACATTTAACTTCTACCTATATCTTTCCTATAATGTGCATCTTTAAAGTCAATTTGCTTTACAGCTGCATAAGCTTTGTCCAAAGCCTCGTCCAAAGTGTTTCCAAGTGCAGTTATGCCCAGCACTCTTCCGCCATTTGTGACAAAATTTCCGTCTTTAAGAGCTGTACCTGCATGGTAAATTATAGCACTATCAAGTCCACCTTTTTGATTTAATCCATCAATTTTTTTGCCTTTATCGTAATTTTCTGGATATCCACCACTTGCCATTACCACGCATGCACTACAGTCATTTTTCCACTTAATCTCTAAACTTTCCAGAGTTTCAGTGTAAATTGCCTCAATAATATCTACCAAATCAGTTTCCAAAAGAGGTAGCACAACTTGAGTTTCAGGGTCGCCAAATCTTGCATTATATTCAATTACTCTAGGTCCATTTGGTGTTAGCATAAGACCAAAATATAAACAGCCTTTAAACGGTCTACCTTCTTTATTCATTGCATCAATTGTAGGCATAAATATTTCTTTCATGCAAATTTGGGCAAGCTCTTTTGTATAATCTGGGTTAGGGCAAATTGTGCCCATTCCGCCTGTGTTAAGACCTTTATTTCCATCAAGTGCCCTTTTGTGATCTTTTGATGACACCATTGGTTTTACTGTTTTCGAGTCTGTGAATGCAAGCACAGTAACCTCAGGTCCTGTCATAAATTCTTCTATTACTATATTATTACCTGATGTTCCGAAAACTTTGTCTTCCATAATGGATTTAACTGCATTTTGTGCATGTGTGAAGTCTTCTGCAATAATAACACCTTTACCTAGTGCTAAGCCGTCTGCCTTTACAACTATTGGGTATGTGTCATTTTCTTTTATGTAAGAGATGGCTTCATCAGAACTTGAGCATACTTTATACGAGGCAGTAGGAATATTATATTTTTCCATTAAATCCTTAGAAAAAACTTTGCTTGCCTCTAAAATTGCCGCATTTTTTCTAGGTCCAAAGGTTTTTATTCCCTCATTTTCTAAAGCATCTACCATTCCTGCTGCAAGCGGATCATCCGGCGCTACGAAAACTATGTCCATTTTATTTTCTTTTGCGAATTTACATACGCCCTCAATATCCATAGCAGATATGTCTACACAGGTGGCATCTTTTGATATACCCGCATTGCCTGGCGCACAAAAAAGCTCTGTCACTTTTTTGCTTTCTTTAAGTTTTTTTACTATGGCGTGTTCTCTTCCGCCACTTCCTATGACAAGAATTTTCATCATGTCCTCCTTAAATTAATGGTGGAATAAACGTATGCCTGTAAAGGACATTACCATGTCGTACTTATTGCAAGTCATAATAACATGGTCATCTCTTATTGAGCCACCAGGTTGTGCAATATATTTTACGCCCGATTTACTTGCTCTTTCAATATTATCGCCAAATGGGAAGAAAGCATCGCTGCCTATAGTAACGCCACTCATGCTTTTTAACCATTCTTTTTTCTCTTCACGTGTAAATACTTCTGGCTTTACAGTAAAGAATTGTTCCCATGCGCCGTCTGCTAGCACATCTTCATAATCCTCAGAAATATAAACATCAATCGTGTTATCTCTATCAGGTCTTCTTATGTCTGATTTAAAAGGCAGGTTTAACACCTTTGGATTTTGTCTTAAATACCAGTTATCAGCCTTAGTTCCTGCAAGTCTTGTGCAGTGGATACGGCTTTGTTGTCCAGCTCCTATGCCTATGGCTTGTCCGTCAAGCACATAACAAACTGAGTTTGATTGTGTGTATTTTAATGTGATAAGAGAAACAATCATGTCCCTTACAGCTTCTTTTGGTAGTTTTTTATTTTCTGTCACGATGTTCTTAAACATTTCTTCATCAATTTTAAGCTCGTTTCTGCCTTGCTCAAATGTAATTCCGAAAACATCTTTATGCTCTAGCGCTTCAGGTACATAATTTTCATCAATTTGAACCACATTATAAGATCCTTTTCGCTTTGTTTTTAAAATTTCCAAAGCCTCGTCAGTATAACCCGGAGCTATAATTCCATCGCTTACTTCTCTTGCAAGAAGAGTTGCTGTTTCTTTGTCGCACACATCAGAAAGTGCCGCCCAGTCGCCATATGATGACATTCTGTCAGATCCCCTAGCTCTTGCATATGCAGTAGCTATTGGTGTAAGGTCTAAATCCTTTACAAAATGAATTTCCTTTAAAGTGTCGCTCATTTCAATTCCAAGGCCTACACCTGCAGGGCTTACATGTTTAAAAGAAGTAGCTGCAGGAAGTCCTGTTGCAAGTTTTAATTCTCTTACAAGCTGCCAGCTGTTAAATGCATCCATAAAATTTATATAACCTGGGTTACCGTTTAAAACTTTTATAGGTAAATCTCTACCGTCATTTACAAATATTTTAGACGGTTTTTGGTTAGGGTTACATCCATATTTTAAAAGTAAATCTTTCATATTATCACTCTCTCACTCTCTTACTTGTTTTTATTAACTATTCTTGTGTCAACTTCACCTGTTTTAATATTTATAAGTCTTGTAAATAGTGAAACTTTATTATCATCATTTAGGCTTTCCCAAATTTTATTTGTAAATTTATCAATGTCCGCACAACCCATATTTATAGGTTTTGGTTCACCCTCAAATGATGGTATTCTTGGGTTTCCGTCGCATTTATACGTGTGAATAAAATGCCCTAAGCCCGCACTAGAAGTAAATTCAAAAAACTGTCTTTGTCCGTTTTTCTCATCGCCCTCAAAAGTTTTTAGTATTGACATTTTATACGTAAAGTCGTTATCCTTCACATTTACTAAGCCTGATATTCTAGGAGTGAAATTAGGTGCATCAGGTTCAAACTCTCTTGTTCTTAGGGCGTCTTCAAAGCTTTGCCCTTTTTTCATAAATTCGTAAACCGTATCAGTTTGGTCACCATTTGTCACTATTGTTGTGTCGCCCATGGCTCTTACTGGTGCGTAAATTACGAGTGATGGGTCGGTAAGTTTTGCGGGGTCAAACGCCTCTGTCTTAATTCCATCATCTGTTAAAGCAAAAATTCTGTTTCTGCTGTTTTCGCTTCTTCCCATGATAAAATACGCCATCATAGCAAAGTCGCCACATTTTGATTTTCCTATAATAATTCCTCTTCCGGGATATTCATTTTCTGAAAGTTCTTTTCTTATACATAGTGTATCCATTATTCTTACTCCTTTATAATGACTTTATTGTCAACTACTGATAATCTTCCCTCACAAAATAGCGACACCGCTTTTGGCAAAAGCTTCCATTCTGCTTCTTCCATAACTCTTTTTTGTAAAATTTCTGCTGTGTCATCATTTTTAACTTCCACTGCTTTTTGCAGTATTATCGGTCCGCCATCACATTCTTCATTTACAAAATGTACTGTAGCGCCCGTAAGCTTTACACCACGCTTTAACGCACCCTCGTGTACATGAAGCCCATAAAAACCTTGTCCACAAAACGACGGAATAAGGGCAGGATGAACATTTATTATTTTGTTTTCATACTCTTTTATAAATGTATCGGTCACTATTGTCATAAATCCTGCAAGCACAACAAAGTCTATGTCATGCTCTTTAAAAATTTTCACAAGCTCTAGGCTGTACTCTTGGGCATCTGCATAATTTTTTCTTGGCAAGGCAAAAGCCTTTACATTGGCTTTTTTTGCCCTTTCAAGCGCAAATGCACCCTCTTTACTTGACACAACAAGTGACAGTTTGCCGCCTTTAATCTCGCCTTTTTTCTCGGCATCAATTAAAGTTTGTAAATTCGTTCCTCCACCAGACACTAAGACAGCAATCTTTACCACAAGATTACCCCCTCGTCGCCCTCTATTACTTCACCAATTACAAAGGCATTTTCGCCCATTTCTTTTACTGCATCTATCGCTTTTTGGACATCTCCTTTGCTTACAGCCATGCAAATTCCAATTCCCATATTAAAAGTGTTGTACATATCTCGCTCTGGTATATTACCAACTTTTTCTATAAGAGAGAAAATAGGAAGTTTGGGTATAGCGGCTTTTTCTACCTTAGCTGTAAGTCCGTCTTTTAACATACGAGGAATGTTTTCTTGAAAACCACCGCCTGTTATGTGAGAAATTGCCTTTACGTCGGCTTTTTCTATTGCATTTAAAACAGCTTTCACATAAATTTTTGTAGGAGTTAAAAGTGCTTCTCCTAAAGTAGCGCCAAGCTCATCATAATAAACATTAATATTTTCTTTATTTACATCAAAAACTTTTCTTACAAGAGAAAAACCGTTTGAGTGCACACCTGAGGAGGCTATGCCAATTAACACATCGCCAGCTGCAAGATTTTTGCCGTCTATAATGTCGGCTTTATCTACCATTCCTACAGTAAACCCTGCTATATCATAGTCATGCTCTGGCATAACACCTGGGTGCTCTGCGGTTTCTCCACCTACAAGTGCGCAGTTTGACTGCACGCAGCCCTCTGCAACACCTGCAACTATTTGTTCAATTTTTTCGGGAAAGTTTTTTCCACATGCGATATAGTCAAGGAAAAATAAAGGTTTTGCACCACAACAAATTACATCATTTACACACATTGCAACAGAGTCTATTCCTATTGTGTCGTGTTTATCCATAAGCATTGCAACTTGCAGTTTTGTGCCAACTCCATCAGTGCCCGATACCAACACAGGCTCTTTCATGCCCTTTACATCAGGTGCAAAAAGTCCGCCAAATCCGCCAATGCCTGATACCACTCCTGGTATCATAGTTCTTTTGATATGCTTTTTCATAAGCTCCACAGATTCATAACCTGCTGTAACATCTACCCCTGCATTTTTATAACTTTCGCTAAAACTGTTTTTCATTTTCTTTCCCTTTCTTCATAAAAACTTAAATTGCCCAGTTACCATTTCTAAATATTGCAACTTTTTTACCATCTCTTGTATAACCATCTATATCCATATCCTTTGTACCTATCATAAAATCAAGGTGGAGTATTGAATCGTTAATTCCTTTTTCAGAAAGCTCTTCACGGCTCATCTCTTCAAATCCTTTAACACTTGAGCCAAAACCTTTACCTATTGCAAGGTGACAGCTTGCGTTTTCATCAAACAAAGTGTTATAGAAAAGCAAGTTTGATTTTGATATTGCAGAATCATATGGAATAAGTGCAACTTCACCTAGCATAGATGAGCCCTCGTCCATATTGATAAGTTTGCCTAAAAGCTCTTCGCCCTCTTTTGCACTCCATTTTACAGCCTTACCATTTTCAAAAGTAATAGAAAACTCATCAATAAGTTGTCCATTTGTAGAAAGTGGTTTCGCAGACACAACTGTGCCCTCTGCTTTTCCTTTTAGTGGGCTTACAAAAACTTCTTCTGTTGGCATATTGGGGTTAAAGAAAGTACCATTTTCTACAGTTTCTCCACCACCGCACCATACGCAGTTATCAATTAGCCAGCATTTAAAGTCTGTACCTTTTGAATTTTTCATGTGCACATATTCAAAGTTATAGTCGCTTAGAATTTTTGATTTTTCTTGTAAATTAGCATTGTGAGCTTCCCATTCTTTTACAGGGTCGTTGTCTTCACTAATTCTCACAGCATTAAAAATTGCCTCCCAGTGCATTTCAACAGCTTTAGAGCCTCTTTCGCCTGGGAATATTTTCTTAGACCAATTAACTGATGGTACTGCGACTATAGTCCATTGATTTTTTCCGTCCCATGCATCTCTAAATGGTTTTAAAACCTTCATTCTTGCAACATTTATTTTTTGCATTTTCTCAACATTTAAGCCCTTTAAGCCGTCAGGATCGTTTGATACTATGTGTATCATTGCAGGTCCTTCATCAACTGTAAGCTGTGCTTTTGCTTTTTCCCAGTCACACACTTTTGACATGGTTGTTACACTTTCATTTCTAAACCTAAGTTTATCAACATCTTGGCATAACCAGTCAACTCTAACCCATTTTGCGCCAGCTTTATAAGCTTCGTCAACAACCAGTTTTGCAAATTCGTGTTGGTCTACTGCACAGTTAATAACCACGCCTTGCTTTTTTTGAACATTTACGCCCATTCTTACAATAAGTCTTGCGTATTTTCTTAAAAGTGTTTTTTTCATATTCTATTCTCCTAAATTAAAGTGCATTTACTTTTTCTTGTAATGCTTTATCTTTACTTAAAACGCCTTCAACCATTGCAGCTTTGTGCTCATTAAGTTTTTCTGCAATTTTTTCATCACTTAAAGCAAGCATTTGTGCTGCAAGAAGTGCCGCATTGTCCGCGCCATCTATTGCAACAGTTGCAACAGGAATGCCAGCTGGCATTTGAACTGTCGCTAAAAGTGCATCAAGTCCGTCTAATGTAGAAGATTTTACTGGTATACCAATAACAGGCAAAATTGTGTGAGCCGCTAAAACTCCGCCAAGGTGAGCTGCTTTACCTGCCGCTGCAATAATTACACCAAAGCCATTTTTAACAGCATTTTCAGAAAATTCTGCTGCATGATGAGGTGTTCTGTGTGCAGACATAACTTTAACTTCCACAGGAATACCCATGTCTTTTAGTCTTTTCACAGCTGGTGATACCACTGGAAAATCGCTATCGCTACCCATAATAATTGCTACTTTTTTACTCATAATAATGCTCCATTCCGCCGCTTTTTATCGGCATAAAATTTATTTAAATATTAGATTTAAAAATCCATAAAAGTTCATTATATATTTTACGCAATTTTTACTTTTTTTTCAAGTCTTTTTTGCGATTTATCCCCTTTTTTCTATAAAAACACGCAGTTTTTACGATTTGTTCATTTTGTGCACAGCAATAAGCAACGCTTAATGTCCTCCAAGTGACTAATAGCGAAAAAAGGCAGGGCAAATTTTCCCTACCTCTTTTCTTATTTAACACCATAAATCTCAAGCATAGAAATTATTGTGTTTTCTACTTCTTTTACGCCAATCGGCACAGCACTTTTATTTTCAATCGAATTATAAAAGTCAGCTATACAATAAAGATGGCTCTCGCCCCAGTAGTCTTTACCTGAAACCTTAGCTTTTTCAAATAATGTTTCGTGCCTTGCACCAGTTGTTTCAGTTATAATTACTCGCTCTTCTTGCATATTTATCGTCATATTTTCACAGTGAATTTCAAGTAACACAGGTGAATCTGTGGTATAGGCATTACTTGCAAAAAATATTGCGCGTGCACCATTTTCAAATTTAATAAACGCTTCCACCGTATCTTCTACTTCTATTATATTTTTCAAACTGTGATTTACATAATTTCCTTCTGTAAACACAGGTTTACCAAGAAAATATATAAGCAAATCAAGCGTATGTATCGACTGGTTTATAAGCGCTCCGCCACCTTCTGTCTTAAGGCTTCCACGCCATCCGCTTTCTGTATAATATGGCGCTTCTCTTTTCCATGTTACAAATGCCCTTGCACCCAAAATTTTGCCTGCCTTGCCAGAATTTAAAAGCTCTTTTATATACTTTACACTCTTATTATATCTGTTTTGAAAACATATGCCAATCGGTGTTTTGTCTAAATTTTTAAACTCTTCCCACTGCTCATAATTTATAACGGGAGGCTTTTCAGTAAATACTGCAACGCCTTTTTCTTGTGCAAGTTTTGCCATATCAGTGTGTAAATAATGCGGTGTGCATATGTGAAGTACATCTACTTGCTCGTTGCAAAGCATGTCTAGTAAATTCGTATAAACAGTAGCTTTGTGCTCTTTTGCAAGCTCCACAGCTCTTTTCTTTATCACATCCGTACAGGCAACAAGCTTTACATTTTCCAGTTTTGATATAACAGAGCTATGCACTTTTGAAATTGCTCCACAGCCTACTATTGCTGCTCTCTTCATGCCTTTTCCTCCACATCATAAAGTATTGCCTTTAAAGAATTTAGTGCAAGGTGCCATGAAAGTTTATTGTTGCCTTTTTGCATTTTCATATCTTCTCTTTCAAGTTTTGAAAAACCCATAAAATCTGTCATATGTGGCTCAAGTGATAAAAACCCTTTGAAACCATCTTTTTTCATTAGCGACATTATTTCAAAAAGCTGTCCATCTCCCATTCCAGGAAAAACCACTTCTTTATCCACTGCATCTTTTACATGTATATAGTTGACATAATTTTTAAGTGTTTTATATGTCTTTAAACAGTCTTGTCCACACTGAACAAAGTTTGCAAAGTCAAAAACCATCTTAAAATTGTCACAGTACAACTCTTCCATCAAATCAAGACAGCGTGCGCAAGTATCTCCGTATATATCTTTTTCATTCTCATGAAGAAGTATGATATCTTTTGTTTTTGCATAATCTATCATTAACTTAAGTCGTCTTATAACCTCAGCTCTATAGTCTTCGGCACTTTTATTCTCTGGAATGAAAAATGAGAACATTCTTATGTTTTTGCACTCAAGTTTAAGCGCTGTGTCGCACACATGTTTAAATTTTTCAAAATGTGGCTCAAAATCCTCATCTACACCAATTTTTCCAATAGGTGAGCCCAGTGCTGATACCTTTATTTTTGCACTATTTAGCTTTTGCTTTATTTCCAAAATTTTTTCAGCGCTTAAGTCCGCAACATTTATTCCGTCTGCGGTTCTAAGTTCTAAATACTTTACACCTACTTTTTGCAAAAACTCTAGCTGCTCATCAAAACTTTCTGCAATTTCATCGGAGAAACCGCTAATAACAAAATTTTTCATCAATACGTCCCCTCTGTATCAAAAACTATAGCGTTTACTTCTTTGTGCCTTGAATTTTCGCGACGCACATTAAGCTCGTTTAAAAACTCATCTTCATCTAACGGCAAGCTTATCATCTCGTTTTTCCAAGAGGATAGATGCATTGCATTTGACAAAGTAAGCCCAAAAATGCCCTCTTCTCCGTTTGCAACCAGCTTTTCTCCTCTTAAAATATTTGCCGAAAACGCATTTAGCACTCCTATATGTTGTGGATTTTCTCCATCTGTTTTCACTTCTTCTACCGTATATTCAGGTTTTTTAAAGCCATCTTTAAATGTATCTATACTTTCTTTTGTCCCAGTTTCAAGCCTGTAAAGCACAAGTTTTTCATCCTCACAGACAAGCTTTGCTTTGTCCATTGTAATTTCAAACCTGTTAGTGCCCGGTGCGTCACCCGTACTTGTAATAAATACACCAGTTGCACCGTTTTCATACTCTAAATATGCGGTAACATCGTCTTCTACCTCTATGTCGTGCCATTTTCCATTGTGCAAAAAAGCTCTAACTTTTTTAGGCATTCCACAAATCCACTGAAGCAAATCCAAATTGTGCGGACACTGATTTAATAGCACTCCGCCACCTTCACCTGCCCATGTCGCACGCCATGCACCTGAATCGTAGTAAATTTGTGTTCTAAACCAGTCTGTAATAAGCCAGTTCACACGTCTAATCTCGCCAAACTCCCCACTTTTTACAAGCTCGTACATTTTTCTATATACACAGTTTGTTCTTTGGTTAAACATCATAGCAAAAACTTTTCCAGATTTTTTTGCAACGTCGTTCATCTGTCTTACAGCCTTTGTATAAACACCTGCTGGTTTTTCGCACATGACATGTAGGCCTTTTTCAAACGCTTCTATTGCAAGTGTTGGGTGAGCATAATGCGGAACTGCAATAAGTACTGCATCAACATCCGCACTATTTATAAGTTCTCTACCCTCATTAAAAATCTCAACATCATGCAAATTTTCTTTTGCCCAGTCACGTCGGCTTTCAAGCCTGTCTGCCACGGCAGTTATTTTAATTTCAGGGCATTTGCCATCTAAAATATTTTTGCAGTGGCTTGTACCCATATTGCCTATGCCTATAATTCCAAGTTTTATCATATCTTACCTCCTACTTATAACCTAATTCCACAATATTTTTATAACTTTTTTCCATGCAAATAAATGGACTTTCCTCGCACTCATCTTGCTCTACAAGTAAATGCTGTGTAAGACCTATATCAGAAAGCTTTTTAACTATTGCTTTAAAATTCATGTTGCCCTCGCCCACAGGCGCCATAACTTGCTTATATCCCCTTACTGCCATGTCTTTCAAATGCACACAGGGTATTCTGTCTTTTAAAATTTCTATCCACTCCAAAACATCTGCACCAGCCGCTTGTATCCAGTATGTATCAAGAGTAAATCCCATTTCCTCTTTTGTAAATCCATTTATTAAAGTATCAAAAATTTTCTCGCCATTTATTTTTTCAAACTCAAAATTATGATTGTGATACATTAAAAGCTTTCCGCTGTCCGCTATCATTTTGGCAGACTCCTTATAATCGCTTATAAACCTATGTATAAACCTTGAGTCTGTGTACTTTTTGGGCATTGCACCTATTCCAATGTATTTGCAGTCCATAATTTCATGCTCTTTAATTACATTTTTTGTATCAAACAAAATTCTGTCTGGATTTGTATGGGTTATCGCAATTTCAAGCGAATATTTGTCGCAAATCTCCCTTACTCTTTTTGGCGAAATTTGCCCTATTGCAGACACCTGCACCGTCTTATATCCAATTTCAGCCATTTTACTTATAGTATAATCAAAGTCGTTTTCTGTCTGTGTAAAATCACGCATAGTAAAAAGTTGAGCTCCTAGTTTCATTTGGCACCTCCGAAATAAATTTGTCCCCATTTTACTCCAATATTTATTAAAATTCAATAGTTTTTAAAACTTTTATTTACCTCAATATTTTAATCTTCAACAAATAAACAAATGATACTATTCAAAATTGCGAATTTCTTGCAAATTTTATATTTTCATGCTATAATTTACACATATAAAAAGTCATTAAGGAGGATATTTATGCCTTATCCATTGCTACTTGCAGCTTCGCTGGTTGCCTTTTGTTTTTACAGCTTTTTGCTTTTAAATTTTTGTACTAAAATTTTACATAAAGGAAAACAGAATACTTTTTTACTTATTTTTGTATCTGTGGTTAACACTTGCGGTTTAGGACAATATTTACTGCTAGATTACCCTATTTATCTTTATTATTTGCTTTTATTTATTGCCCTAACTATAGAGTTTAAACTCCTATCTCAAGCAAGGCTTAGACAAGTTTTATTTGCCACAAACGCAGTAACTTTGCATGTAGTAACTTCTCATATTTTAGTATATTTTGGTATTGCCCTTTATAATCATACTACTGTAAATTCTGTTTTCGTTGATATTTACTCAAGGACCTTGTCAATATTTTTGCTTGCAGTGGTTCTCACCATACTTTTACTTTCACTTAAGAAAATAATACCAATTAAAGAAACTCATCGGGTGTCAACTTCAAAAACTTATTCACCTTTAGTAAGCGTATTTGCATTTTTGGGCACTTCAAGTTTCCTTTTAGCCTCATATTTTCTAATATACGAAACAGTTACAATTAACCTTTTTCTATTTAATTTGTTTTCAATAACAGTTTTAATTGTACTGTTTTATTACACTTTTTTATATGTTATACATTTTTTAAATTTAAGTATTTTTAAGCGAGAGAGTGATAAAGTTGAATCGCAGTATAAAAATATTCTTCATAAAAAAGAAATTATCGTCAATAAAGTTGTAAGAGATTCACTTACAGGTCTTTATAATAAAAAATTTATAGAGGGCACTCTTGAAGCATTTTGCACTGATATTGATGAAAACTTTGCCCTAATGTTTATTGACATCAACAGCTTAAAATCTGTAAATGACAGTTTTGGCCACCATATAGGTGATAAGCTAATTCAGTGTGTTGCAAAGGCAATATCAAGTTCTATCAGAGATACCGACTTTGCGGCTCGCATTAGCGGAGATGAGTTTATTATTATTGCGTCAAATTTAGAAAAACGTGAGTCTTATTATTTAGAAGAACGAATTAAAACTAATATTAAAAAACAAAATGAAGAGAACGAATTTTTGGTTTCTGCTGGACTTGGTTTAGTTTATGTTGACCAAGATTTAAAAAAGAACGGAAGCGCCTATTTACTCCAGCTTGCTGATGAGTATATGCGAAATGATAAAAAAGCATATTATATGAAAGAGAGTGGTGGAAAATGATTTATGTACTCTTTGCCGTTGTTTTCACAACTTACAACTCAATACTTTTCTACTTTGCCGCTCATATTTTTGAAAAAAAAGAAAACCTTGTGCGCCTTATAATATTCACTACTTTAATAAATGGCTCAATTTATTTTTGCTACATATTCTTTGTAAACACCCTGGTTTTTGACTTTCTTGCTGTTCCTATTTTTATGCTGATATATGGAATTGAATTTAGAATTTTATATAAAGACAGCTTTATCACACTTGTATTTGGTGTCAGTGCTTTCACCATAAATTTTATAGCAAGAAGACTTTTAACCATGGCGATTGCAAGTTTTATAATGGGACTTTCAATGGGCGAATTTTATAGTGATATGAATAACCGCATGCTTATGAACTTGCTTCCACTTGCAATATCAGGTCCTTATATTTTATCGACAAAGAAAATTCTTCCTAAGAAATATTTTGATATGATTTTTTCAAGCAGAGATAATATCAAATTCTCTTCTTCACTAATGATAACCGTATGTATATACCTGTTTTTTGTCATTTCAGTAATTATCCCTGAAAATTCAAGCGTTAATTATATATGGAGCTATATTATAAGCGGTTCAATTTGTGCTGTGAGTTACCATATAGCCCTTGCCTATGCTTTCTATTTTGCAAAGCTTCAAATAAAGGCAATGGAGCTAAATCAAATTAAAAAAACCATAATTTCAGAAGAAAAATCTATTGATTTACTTGAAAACGAGTATATTACCGACCACTTTACAGGATTTAAAACTAGAGAGTATATAATAAACGCAATTGATGATTACATTAAAAACTCAGAAAACTTTTTTATTGTATTTATCGATATAGATGGCTTAAAAATTGTAAATGATAAGCATGGACATACCGAAGGCGATTTTTACATTAAAAGTGTCGCTGATATCATTAACACCTCCTTTAAAAACGACATGATTTCAAGGTATGGCGGTGATGAATTTATCATAATCGGAAAAAGTACCGATAGATTTTTACCAACACAGAAATCTATTATTTGCTCTAATGCTGTTTTGAAAATAGCTGAAACCTGTAAAAAAGACTATCTTACTTCAATAAGTTACGCCATAACATCAGTAAGCCCCTTAAACAAAAAAACATCTGCAGAGCTAATTCAAGAAACTGATGAAAAAATGTATCAATATAAAAAAAGCAGAAAAAAAGCAAGGGTTTAATAGTGTCGCAGTTTTCATATTTTGCATAGTATGCATTAAAACATATCGGGGGTAATTTATGGATATAGAGATTGTTCTCTTGGCCTTTGGCTTAACTCTTTTTGCAGGACTTGCGACTGGTATTGGCAGTTTGCTTTCATTATTTACAAAACGCACAAACACTAAATTTTTGTCTGTTGCACTTGGCTTTTCTGCTGGTGTCATGCTATATGTTTCTTTTGTGGAAATTTTTCAAAAGGCGCAATCTTCACTTATAGCTGTTGCAGGAGAGCGAAACGGTGCATGGCTTACCGCAGGCGGTTTTTTTCTTGGAATACTTATAATAGCCCTTATAGATAAGTTCATACCAAACACCGAAAATCCTCATGAAGTTCATATGGTTGAAGAAATGGACGGAAAAGATGAGTGGCACAAGAAAAATCTAATGCGTATGGGCACTTTCACCGCACTTGCAATAGGAATACACAACTTCCCTGAGGGGCTTGCAACTTTCACCGCAACTTTAAGCGACCCAGAACTTGGTGTGCCAGTGGCAGTGGCAATTGCAATACACAATGTGCCAGAAGGCATTGCAGTGGCTGTACCGATTTATTATGCAACGGGAAGCAAGAAAAAAGCATTTAAACTGTCTTTTTTATCGGGCTTTTCAGAACCCATAGGCGCTTTAATAGGTTACTTTTTGCTTGTTAATTTCTTTAATGATTTTATATTCGGAATAATTTTTGCGGCAGTCGCAGGAATTATGGTGTATATCAGTCTTGATGAACTGCTTCCAAGCGCAAGGGAATATGGCGAACATCATCTGTCCATTTATGGACTTATAGGCGGAATGGCAGTGATGGCACTTAGCCTATTAATGTTTAAATAGAATTTTTTAAGCAAAAATTAAAAAGCTCAATTTTGCACATAATGTATTCGTATTTGATGATAATTTCAATGATTTTAACAAAAAAGTCATTGAAATTATTTTATTTTAGGAGTATAGTTATAACATGTGAATAACGTATAAATTGGAAAGGATTTGATTAAAATGAAACTTCAAAAATTTTATGAAGACCCAAAGGTTTTCAGAGTTGGCACTTGTGATGACAGAGCCTATTATGTACCGCACAACCCTAAATGCGAGTGTGCTGGTGATGTAGACAGTATGGAAAACTCTTGCAGGGTCACCATGTTGTCATCAGACGAATGGAAATTTAAATGGTATGAAAATCCACAGGCTGTAGATGAAGACTTTCACAAACCAGAGTACTGCCCTGCAGATTTTGACACCATACCAGTACCTAGCTGCTTACAAATTTTAGGGTATGACAGGCATCAATACGCAAACGTGCAATACCCTTTCCCATATGACCCACCATATGTACCTTTAGAAAATCCTGCAGGCGCATATGTGAGATACTTTGATGTAACTAAAGAACAACTTATGATGAAAAACTATCTAAATTTTGAAGGTGTAGACTCTTGCTATTATGTATGGGTAAACGGCACTTTCATAGGCTATGACCAAGTTTCTCACTCAACAGGCGAGTTTGACATTAGCGACGCTTTGATAGAGGGCGAAAATAAACTTGCAGTTTTAGTTCTAAAATGGTGCGACGGAAGTTATCTTGAAGACCAAGACAAGCTTCGCATGACAGGTATCTTTAGAGATGTTTACATCATATCAAGACCTACTGCTCATGTAAGAGATTACTATGTAAAAACCACTTTAGAAAATGATTATAAAGATGGAATTATTAATATAACTCCTATTTTTACTGGTGGATTAACATCTGCAAATGTAACACTTTACTGCCCATACGGACATAAGATTGAAACAAAAGAAATGAGTGCAGATGGTGCTACATTTAATATAAAAGATGCATATCTATGGAATGCAGAAAAACCACTTCAATACACTGTCACAATTGAAACAAATGATGAGTGCATTGCACAAAAAGTAGGTGTGAAGCAAGTTGAAATTAAGGACGCTGTATTTTATGTAAATGGCGTTAACATTAAATGCAAAGGTGTAAACCGTCATGACAGCGACCCATTTACAGGCTACACAATAAGCCGTGAGCAACTCATTACAGACCTTAGACTTATGAAAGAAAACAACTTTAACGCAATAAGGACAAGTCACTATCCAAATGCACCTTGGGCAACTCAGCTTTATTCAGACTACGGTTTCTATGTAATAGACGAAGCAGATGTTGAGATTCACGGCACCGTTACAATTTATGGTGGCGGACATGAATATGATTATCATAAATATATTTGCGAAGATAGAACTTTTGGAACTATCTGCCACGACCCTCAGTTTGAAGGAGCTTTGGTAGACCGTGCAAAAAGGCTTGTTTCTCGTGATAAAAACTGTGCCTGCGTAATACTTTGGTCACTTGGAAACGAGTCAGGATTTGGCCCTAACCTTGAAAAAGCGGCAGCCGCAATTAAAGAAATTGATAAGGACATGCTTGTTCACTATGAAAGCAGTATTTACCAAATGAAAGACTATGAAAATGACCTTTCAAACATAGATGTTTTTAGCCGTATGTATGCTTCAACTGAATCTATTGAAGAAGTTTATTTCAATGAGGAAACAAAAACAAAAAAACCATTTGTACAGTGTGAATTTACTCATGCAATGGGCAACGGCCCTGGTGATTTAGAGGATTATTTTGAGCAAATTTACAAATATGACGGCTTTATGGGCGGTTTTGTTTGGGAATGGTGTGACCATGGTGTTTACATGGGCAAAACAAACGAAGGACAAGACAAATTCTACTACGGCGGCGACTTTGGCGAGTTCCCACATGATGGAAACTTCTGCATGGACGGACTTGTGTATCCTGACAGACGAGAGCACACAGGTATATTTGAATTTAAAAATGTTGCAAGACCTGCAAGAGCAAGACTTGAAAGTGGCAAAGTTATACTTTCAAACAAAATGGACTTTGTAAATCTTAAAGACTATATCACAGCGGACTATGAAGTGTCTGTAGACGGAACAGTTGTTAAAACAGGCGAAATAACAGATCTTGACATTCCTGCAAAGGGTGAAAAAGAGATTTCTGTGGACTATAGTGTGGCAGAAAAAGGCGATACTTATCTTCGTATAATTTACCGCCAAAAAGAGGCAGCGCCATTTTTGCCAGAAGCTTATGAGCTTGGTTTTGACCAACTACTTATAGAAAAAGTGGCGCCTAAGGCAGTAGAAAGAAAGAGCGCTTTAAAAATTTCTGTTTCAGAGTGCGATACAAAAATTGAGCTTTATGGCGAACATTTTAGATATCTATTTAATAAATTCACGGGCACATTTGACAGTATTGTAAAAGACAATGTTACTGTACTTGATATGCCAATGGAGATAAATGTTTGGAGAGCACCGACAGACAACGATAGAAATATTAGAACAGAATGGGAAGAAGCACGTTACGACCGTGCAGTATCAAGGGTTTACACCACAAATATCACTCAAAATGATGACTGTGTCACCTTAGATGTAAAAATGTCTGTAAGCGCCGCATCAAGACAAAAATTCTTAGAAATTGATGCAGTCTGGACAATTTACAACGACGGCAGTATTAATGTTAAAATGGATGCTAAAAGAGACACTGTGCTTCCACATCTTCCAAGATTCGGTCTTCGTATGTTCTTACCACAAGAGTTTAGTGATGTAAGCTATAAAGGCTATGGACCATATGAGAGCTATATTGATAAGAGAAGAGCCTCTTATTATGGCGAATTTATCTCAAATGTTTGGGAAATGCACGAAGATTACATTAAACCTCAAGAAAATGGAAGCCACTGGGGTTGTACTGATGCCGCTGTTATTAATCCAGCAGGATATAAAGTGAGCGCAAAAGGCGAGAGCTTTACATTTAACGCTTCTCCATTTACGCAAGAAGAACTTACCACAAAAATGCACAACTTTGAAATTGAGCCAAGTGGATTTACCGTACTTTGCCTTGATGCATATATGTCAGGCATAGGTTCTGCAAGTTGTGGAGTACCTCTAAAAGAAAAATATCAAGTAAATAGCGACAAGCTAGTTCTTGAATTTGATTTAAATTTCGGCAGATAATAATAAAAGGGTCGCTTCTAGTGTGAAGCGACCCTTTTATTTAATGCTTAATCTGTTTTCTTTTCTTTATTACTAGGTATGAAACAGCTGAAAGTATTACAATTAATGATACTACAGCAATTCCTATGAATGTATAAATCATTGAGTCGTCGCCTGTTTGTGGTGTTTCGGTAGGCGTTGTTGGCTCTGTTGTGTTAGGATTACTTGGTTCAACCGCTGCCAATACAGGCTCTAACATATATACTGAGAAGTGATTTGTAGTAAATTCAACCATTTTTTCATCAGCATAATATGTGGCACTCATTTCTTCAAGTGTTCCATCGTCTTTTACAAAGAATACTTTTACACCTTCAATATTTTGTGTGCCATAATCCACAGGCACTCTAACTGTAACTTTTCCTGCACCAAAATCGGAAATCATTCCGCTTTCTGTGTGTAGAGTTAAGTCTATTACTATATTACTTCCAACCTTTGCTTGTTGCTCTGGAGTAAGTTCGTCTGGTTTATTTGTTAGGTTTTTAACTTCTAGTGAAAGTGTATTTAGCTCTGCTCCTGCAATTTTTTGAATTGCTGCTGCATCAAAACTAAGCTCTGCCACACCACTATTAACTGCAAAATCTCCATTTAATTCAGCCAGTGCGTGAATTGAACTGCCTGAAAGAGGTATAGTTGTATATTTTACACCAGCTGCAGTTTCAATGTTTAGCACAACTGATGGCATTGTGTTGTCTACACTTGCCTTGTATAGTGCTGCATCTATAGCCTTAGTTGCAATATACACATCTGTAAGTTCTGCTCTTTCTCCATTTGTATAAGTTCCTACTGTAGCTTCAACTTTTGTTGTTGTGCCCTCTGTTACAGCCTCGCCTATTTCAGGAGTTTGTGGACCTGTTACTAAGGCTTTTGCAAGAACAATAGTATTATTTGTGGCATCAAACTGTGCTACAAAGCCATTGTCTAAAACCAGTTTATCCGCATCACTTTCCACCGCACTTGTAGCAATGGTAGTGCCTAAAGATACAAGCTCTGGAACTCTTACACGAACTTGTGCGCTTTCAGTTAAATCATTAGCAATAGTAATATTATCAAAGTACTCTATATTAACATATGAATTAATATTTTCACCATTTAATGGTATTTCCTTATCAAACTTTACAGAGTCACCAATTGTTATAAAGGCATCTCCATATACTGTAATCATATCAGAGCCAAATTCTTCTTTAGGTGCTACACTTCCTACTATATGTGAAGTTCCTGTTATGTCAAAATATACATCGTTTTTAACACCAGAACCTAGTAGCGCACCGTTTACTGTTCCGCCTGTCATGGTAAAATGCGCATCAGTTGTAACATTTCCGCCTACATATACATTGTGCACTGAACCGCCTGTCATTGTTATATTCGCACTCATAACAGGTGCACTCGCACCACCATAAATAGCAAAGCCTGATAAATCGTACCCTGCTGCAGTAGGCGCTGTATCGCCAATTTGCATGTACTCTGTGTCTTCTATAGTGCCACTTCCGTCTATATCATATAAAACATTTGTAAAGCCCTGTGTAGTACCTGCAACAATTTTTATAGGGTGTCCGTTTGCATCTATAGAACCTGTGCTACCAAATGGGTCTTCACCATTATATATTCTATGGCTAGGTGCTGATAAATCTGGGGTTACTTGTAAATAATAAACAATTGAAGCTTCTGCATACTCAGAACCCACTGCCGCCGCAGTCGCTGTAATTGTAGTATACCCTGAACCTACAACAGTTATAGCACCTGTGTTTTCATTAATCTGTGCAACACTGGTATTGCTGCTACTGTAAGTAATTGTTGCCCCCGCTTGGTCACTTGCAGCTGTAGGAGAAGTAAAAGCATCGCCAACCACGGTTATCTTTGCACCGCCATCTAAAGTGCCGTCACTCCATGTTAGGGTTTGAGGTAAACCGATGTGGAATTTTACAGGTTGCTTACTAAAATAGTAATAATAAGTTTCTCCTTCTATTCCAGTAGAATATGTGTATAAAATTTGCTCTTCAGTAGTAGTTGCCAAACCTGATAATCCACTAGCAGGTGCTGCAATTGTAAACTCACCACTTTCATTAGTAGTGTTGTTTTTAGCATTTAAATCTAAAGCTGAACTAGTAAAAAACACGTTGCTATTTGCAAATTGACTACCTAATAAAAATGTTTTATCATAAAACGAGTCTGTTTCTTGATTCATTTTTGTAATGTAAACATCTACTATGCTACCTATAAACTGTGTTTGATTTTGAATAATTACAGTCTTATCGCTCATCAATTCGCCATCAGTGTATCCACCGCTTTTATCGGCATCAATATAAAAATGCGCTGTGACATTAGCATTTGGTATAGTTGTATATCCATCTAAAAAAGTAATTGTCGTAGTTGATACGCCTTCTACTTCTTTTTCATTTTGACTCACAGCACCACTAATGTCAGTGTATTCAACCACTGCATAAATTTTTTCACCGTTTGCTACCTTATTAGCAACCGATATAGGCACAATAAGTTCTACAGAGGCTAGTTCACCTTTGGCGTTAAAGGTAATGGGGTCTACTATACTCACAGTAGGTAGTGCCGGCGCTTCCAGTGTTTCCTCCGCCTGCACAAAAACTACGCTTGGCATCATGCTTATAATCATTACAAAAACTATAAGCAATGACAGTGATTTTTTTAATAATTTTCCGCTCTTTTTCATTGTCGTTCCTCCAATAAAAATAAATGTAATATATTTTACCACTTTATCAAGGTAAATACAAGTATTTTGCTTTACTTTTTACCAGAATTTAACAGCAAAATTGCCATTTTTCTTTTATTATGTTATTATCGTAAATATAAATTTAAGGTGGTAATTAAAATGTATTTAGCAATCTATCTTGGTGTAATAAGTTTTTTTGCTTTTTTAGCATTTGGAATTGATAAACATAAGGCAAAAAAGGGTAAATTTAGAATATCAGAGCGACGTCTTTTGTCGCTTGCGCTTATTGGTGGAAGTGTTGGTGCGCTTTTTGGCATGTACTTATTTCATCATAAAACAAAGGTAAATAAATTTAGAATTGGCATCCCTTGTATTTTAATTTTGCAAATTGCAATTGTAGCCCTTGCGTACTATCTAACATAGAAAAGACGGTGTGATTTAACTTTCACACCGTTCCAGCGTGTCAAAAAAGTCTCGCTTTTTTATGCACAATGGTAGACTGTCCAAAAACCTGCAAGACAAGGAACAAATTTTTGCAAATGACCGAGTAATACGAGGGTATATGAGGGAAATTTGCAAGGATTTGTGACGCAGTAAGCAAAAAATGAGCCACGTTGGCTCATTTTTTTGTGTTTGCTGGTTTTAGGACAGTCTTAGACGGTATGAATTAATTTTCATACCGTCATTTCTTATTGTCTATATTCGCTCTCTAAAATACTCATACAAATTATATCAGCATATTTCCCTTTGTCCAAAACAGCGTCCCTCAATCTTCCCTCAACTTTAAACCCTGCTTTTTCGTACACAGCTATTGCCCTTTTGTTAAAAGAAAAAACCTCAAGCGCCACTCTGTGTAAATTAATTTTGCAAAAAGCAAAATCTAAAATATTTTCCATGGCAAAAGTTCCTATGCCCTTATTAAAGTCTTTTGAGGAGAACACACATATTCTAAAATGTGCTGATTTTAAGTCTTCGTCTATTTCATTAAGCACAACTTCACCAAGAATTTCATCATCCTCAAAAATCAAAAAATCATACCTTGATTTATCCGTAAGATTATTTATAAAATACTTGTCCACAATTTCTTTTTCATAACTATCCTCAGAATTTGTTAAATACGCTACTTCTTCATCAAGATTATTCATTCCAAAATAATAATTATCTTTATCAGAAACTTTTGCAGTGCGCATTAAATATTTCGCATTTTTGTATATAACTTCACTTTCCATAAAACTCCTCTAAATTTGTTTTTCCAAAACCACAATATCACAGTCATCAACAACTTTTTCATTTACTTTTGAAAAACCAAATTTGTTCCAAAACGCCTTTGCCTGTGGGTTTTGTTTTACATATCCAAGCGAAACCTTTTCAAAACCACAAAGTTTTAAATAGGCAAAACATTCCTCTATTAATCTTTTTCCAAGCCCCTTACCTTGACACTTTACATCAAGCATAAAAAGCCCTATAAATGCAGTTTTTTCATCTGGATAAGCTTTTATTAGATCCATAACCGCAAGCAAATTATCATCACTAAAATAACCTAAATAAAACTTATCCTCATAACTTTTATTTGGCGGCAGTGCAAAAATGTCATCTATTACACTTTGTTTTGTCGGCAGTGGCGGATGATATTTATAATACATTTCATTTTTAATATAAAGTGAAAATATTTTGTCGACATCACTTTCACAAAGCTTTCTTACAATATAGCGCTTTGAAAAATTTTCAACTTTCAACTCTCAACTACTTTCTCAAGACCTATATTAAGTCTTTTAAGCGCTTCTTCTTTTCCTAAAATTGCAAGAATTTCCATGGCTCCACCCGGTGTTACCGTAACACCTGCTGCCGCTATTCTTACAGGCCATAAAAGAGTGCCGTTTTTCACTTCAAGTTTACCCGCAAGCTCTATTAACACCTCATGTATTTTTGTTATTTCCCAAGTTTCAAGTGCCGACAGAGTTTCAATTGCTTTTTCTAGCATAAGAGGCGCATTCTCAAGATTTGATTTGCTTTTTTTATTTACGAAAAGCTCTTTATCATACTCTGGAAGCTCCTTAAAGAAGGACAACACTGTTGGAATTTGGTTAAATTTTGTGACCCTAGGCTTTAAAATATCGTCCAAAACATTAAATGGCACTTCTTTGTCGCCAAAAACTTCTTGATAATAAGGCATTGAAAGTTCACGGAATTTTTCATTTGTCATGTTTCTTATATATTCCGCATTAAACCACAATAGTTTATCATAATCAAAAACCGCAGGAGATTTGCTTATTCCGTCTATCGAAAACGCTTCTTCAAGTTCTTTTAAAGAAAATATCTCCGTATTATCTTTTGGTGCCCAACCAAGTAAAGCTATATAGTTTACTATAACTTCCGACAGATATCCGTCCTCAAGCAGACCCTCAAAACTTGTTGAGCCATGTCTTTTAGAAAGTTTTGAAACACTGCCGTCCTCGTTTTTACCCATAATTAAAGGCAGGTGAACATAAGTTGGAACCTCCCAGCCAAAAGCCTCGTAAAGCATGGAATATTTCGGAGTTGATGTCAGATATTCAGAACCTCTTACAACATGTGTTATCGCCATCAAATGGTCATCAATTACGTTTGCAAAGTTGTAAGTTGGGTAACCGTCTGACTTTACAAGCACTTGATCCTCAATCTCTTTATTTTCAATGCTTATTTCTCCATAAACTTCGTCAACAAATGTGGTAGAGCCGTCAAGAGGCATTTTTTGCCTTATTACATAAGGAACATTCTCCTCTAAATTTTTGGCAATTTCCTCATCACTTAACTCACGACAATGCCTGTCATAGCCACCAAATTCGCCCTCTGTGTGAATAGATTCAAGCCTTTCTTTTGTGCAAAAGCAGTAATAGGCTTTTTTATCTTCCACAAGTTTTTTTGCATATGGCAAGTATAAATCTTTTCTCTCACTTTGAATATACGGACCAAACTCACCGCCAACATCAGGCCCTTCGTCATGATTTAACCCAACTTTTTTCAAAGTATTATATATGACATCTACAGCACCTTCTACAAGGCGTTCTCTGTCAGTGTCCTCAATTCTAAGTATAAAATCTCCATCTTTTGATTTTGCAACTAGGTATTCATAAAGCGCAGTTCTAAGGTTTCCAACATGCATAAAACCCGTAGGACTAGGCGCAAATCTTGTTCTAATTTTTGACATTTTAATAGCTCCTTAAATAAATTATTTTTAATTATACCAAATTTAAAATATTATAGCAAGAACTCATCTTGCATTTTGCACTCCATATTTAAGTTTTTAAAAATATTCAAGTCTTCTTGCGTACATGAACTATTATACAGCACTAAACTTTCCAAATTTTTACTTTTTGACAAAAATAAATTCAAGCACTCGGTTGCTTTTTCATTTGAAAGTTTATAAATTTCTAATAAATCATTTATTCGACTGCGAACAAAGCTGTCATCAAAAACCACAAAGTCCGTATCAGTAAAATCACTTTGCAAAAATTTTTCAAACGCTGATTGATAAACTCTTAAGTAATCATCAAGCGACAACATATTTTTGCCATTTAAATTAAAATCATGCTCTTTCAAAACACCTAGCATGGGGTTTACAAAAAGTTCTTTCCCCTTGTTCTCATACCTTACAATATTCACATCATCAAGCAAAATAGTATTTTCTATTATCTCACCAGAGTAGACCGTAAAATTTAAAATAATGCGCCTGTAAGAAAATTTTGTGAAATAAGCAGATTTGTAAAAATTTATAGGATTATCTTTGTCATCGTTATGATAAAGCTTAACCTTTTTTCCGCTACACTCCATTTTCCTCGCTAAATTCTGTGCAAATTTAGAGCTCTGCACAGTGGACATATTTTCAATAAAAATTATTTTTGGCATAACATTCCTCTTTTATAGTAATTCATTAATTATATCACATAATTTTACCATACTCAAATCTTGACAAAAAGTTATGAGAATGATATAATTACAAAGCAAAATTTGCGGCAGTGCTGGAATAGGCAGACAGGCACGTTTGAGGGGCGTGTGTCTTCGACGTATGGGTTCAAGTCCCATTTGCCGCACCATAATGAATCACCCTAACAGATTAGAACATATTTGTCTAATTTGTTAGGGTGATTTTTTATATGAAGTACTATTAATTATATTAATTTATAAAAATA
>CAYJJB010000012.1:0-1306 GCA_964370405.1 uncultured Eubacteriales bacterium
AACCTGCGGCCTCTTGACCCCCAGTCAAGCGCGCTACCAGCTGCGCCACACCCGGTCGCAAAAAACATTATATAACATTTCATTTATAAATGCAAGAGTTTTATTTAATAATAAATTTAAGTGTTGACATTCAGGATTATTCTTATTATGATGAATATAAGAACGATAGATTGGATTAAAATTATGGACGATTTAAATAAACTTGACCTTGCGGCGAAATTATTTCCATCAGTTGCAAATAAAAATAACTCTTCTGTTTTTAGGTTTTCGGTGGTTTTAAAAGAAGAAATTGATGAAAAAACTTTGCAAATTGCTGTTAATATGATTTATGAAAGATTTTCAATTTTTTTTATGAGATTAAGAAACGGTTTTTTTTGGAACTATTTTGATAAAAACAGGTTATATTTTACAGTTGAAAAAGAAAAAAACTCACCTTGCTTTGCTATAACTTCTCGTGAAAATAAGGATTTTATGCTAAAAGTGCTCTACTTTGGGCACAGAATTTCTGTAGAAGCTTTTCACTCTATAACAGATGGCAGTGGAGTATTGGAGTTTTTAAAATCACTCACTTATTATTACCTTAATTTAAAACATGGAAGAATTGATGATGAGGGCAAAATTTTGCTTCTTAATGAGTTTGACAAAGAAAATTATGAGGATAGTTTTGATAAATTTTTTTCAAGTAAAAAAATACCTAAAATAAAAGTTAAAAGCAAAACTTTTCAAAAAAATTCGTATAGAATTAAAGGTGAAAAATTCAAGAAAAAGGGAAATAACGTTGTTATAGGGATAATATCAATTAATTCTTTAAAGAAATTTTGCAAAGAAAACAACTGCACAATTACAACGTTTTTACTTGCGAATTTGTTTTTATCAATTTATAATGCCAAACAAAAATTTGAAAAAAATGATAAGCCAATTGTAGTGGCGGTACCTGTGAATTTAAGAAAAAAATTTAATTCAAATACGCTTAAAAATTTATTTGGTGTTGTAAATATTACTTATAAAGTAAACGAGAATACAAAATATGAAGAGTTGGTACTCTCTATTTCTGAGCAACTAAAATTTTATACTGATAAAGATTATCTTGAGAGCGAATCTCTTCAAAACACAAAAATGTCTAAAAATCCATTTTCAAGAAACACTCCCCTATTTATTAAAAATATGGTAATGCCTTTAGGCTTTACATTAATGGGAGAAACAAAAAAGACAATTTCATTATCAAATATTGGTAAAGTGGATTTACCAAGTGGAATTATACCTTATGTAGAACATGCTGAAATGGTAATTTATCCAACGCCAAAAA
>CAYJJB010000012.1:1360-11579 GCA_964370405.1 uncultured Eubacteriales bacterium
TATAACTATATACTCTAATGCATGGGAGGAAGAATGTGATGAATAAATGCAGTAAGTGCGGTGTTTTTGTCTATGAAAACCAAAGCTGCTGTCCCCTATGTTTTGAAAAATTTTCAAATAATAAGGAAACGGTTATTTCTTATCCTAAATATGAAGATATAATAAAAAACAGGACACCACTTAAAAATTTACCTCTGTTTCTATCTATATCAGCGGGTGTTATTTGCTTTTTTATAAATTTGTTAATGGTTGGAAGCAGATGGTGGTCTATAATTGTAATTTTTTCATTAATTTATTCAAATGTTACACTGTGGCTTGTAAATTCAAAAAAACTGCATTTTGGGCGTAAAGTTTTAATTGATTACTTAATTTTAGCAATTACTCTTATAATTATTGATATTGTTACTGGTATGAGATTTTGGTCTACAGATTATGTTTTCCCATTTTTAAGCTTTGCAACAACTTGCTATTTAATGTATTTATCACTAAGAACTAGAGCTATGTTTGTGGAGTATTTTGGATATATTTTAGTTTCTATGATAATAAGCTTTATACCTGCAGCTATATCTTTTGTGCTTTTAATAATAGGGTTTAATTACGTGCCGTGGGGTGTATTTAGCGTTGCTATTGGCTCTTTAATAATAACATTTGGATTATATTTATTTGCAGATGACATGTTAAAGCAAGAACTTAAAAAAAAGTTCCATAATTAGCAATTAAATTGTGCTAATTTGTTTACTTTTGTAGTTTTATGTGGTATGATTTTTATGTAAATATTTGGGTAAAGAAGGTTTGGGAGTATGAAAAATTTAAAAATTAAACAGAAGTTTTATATTTGCCTTGGGATTATCCTAATACTAACTCTAGGTGCAGGTTCAACTTCAATTTTTAGTGCTAGAGGAATTAATGATAGCTTTGAAAACTTTTACAAAAATAGTTATCTTTCTTATGTGAATATCTCAGCAGCACGAATTAATTTTGACAATTCAGCCAAAGCGCTTGCTGTACCAATTACTACAGATGATAAAGACAGTATTTTAGAAGCGTATGAAACTGGAAATGTTGAATTTCAAAATTTTGTATCAAATATTGAAGACTTAAAGATTTTAATTACCGATGATGAAGTTAGTGGAATTTTAGTGAAATTAGAAGAAAGCGCATATATCACTGAAAATTATAGGAATAAAATAGCTGATTTAGTGTCAAATAATAAGTTTGACGAGGCAAGAGAATTGTTTTTTGGCGAGTACTTTTCGTCATTTGAACAAACTTTAGCGCATGTTGAAGAAATTGTTAACTTGACAAACGCTAATGCAGGTACCACATTTATAGAAGTGGATCAGCAAAATGTATTTGAAACACGTTTGTTAATTGCAATACTTACAGTAACTGCAGTGTTAATAGTGCTTTTAGGAATTTTGCTTACAAAATCTTTTACAACGCCACTATTTAAAATTAAAAAATCAATTGCACAGCTTTCACAAGGAAATTTTAAAGAAGCAAAAATTTTGTATGAGTCAAGAGATGAATTTGGTGAGCTTGTAACTGATTTGCAAATTACAGTAAACAATTTCTACCAAATTGTGGATGATTTAAATTTTAAACTGACTAAACTTGCAGAAAAAGACTTTTTATCAGATGATAAAAATGAACATTTATATGTTGGAGAATTTTCTGAAATTATTGATTTGGTACATTTATTCTCAAGTAATATTGAAGATACTTTACACCAGGTTTCAGACTCTTCAAATAGTATCATGATTAGTTCAAATCAAGTTTCTGAGGCAGCTCAAGTTTTGGCGATAGGTGCATCAGACCAAGCTTCTTCAATTGAAGAATTAAAAGATACTATTAGTGATATTTCAAATCAAATTAATAAAATTGATAAAAATGCTCAAAATGCTTCAGCGGCTTCAGAGAGCTCTAAAGTTGCAGTTTCAAGCAGTAATGATAAAATGCAAGAGCAAATGATTTCTATGCAGGAAATTGAGCTTAAATCTAATGAAATTAGTAAGATTATTAAGACGATTGAAGACATTGCATTCCAAACAAATATTCTTGCACTTAATGCTGCGGTTGAAGCGGCAAGAGCTGGCGAAGCTGGTAAAGGTTTTGCTGTTGTTGCAGATGAAGTAAGAAGCCTAGCTGCAAAGTCTACACAAGCGGCACAAAACACTACAATGCTTATAAATGCTTCTATTGAAGCTATAAATAGAGGTGTATCACTTTCTAAAGTTACAGCAAAGGAACTTTTGGATGTTGTTGAGAAAGCAAAGGAAACCAACTTGCTGATTAGTGAAATCTCTCAGGAAACAAAAATGCAATCACACGCAATTATCAAAGCGATGGACGGTGTGGAAGCTATATCGAATGTTGTACACACAAATGCATCTACAAGCCAAGAGAGTGCTGCAACAAGTACAGATCTTTCAAGCCAAGCAACTGCGTTAAATGATCTTATAGCAGAATTTAAGTTTTCACAAAAATAATAACAAATTAAAAACCGTGTAACAATTAATCTTGTTACACGGTTTATTTTTTTATAAATTCAAAGTTATCAGCCTGTTCCAATACTTACATAAACGGTGACAGTAGTACCATATGGTAGCTCTTCCCCTGTTTGCATGTCTTTATACCACATTACATTTCCAGCAGGTATATCATGGCTTGTAGACTCCTCAGACACTACAACAAAACCTTCTTCTTCTAAAAGAACAAGAGCTTCACTATATTTTAAACCACCAATTGATGGCAATGCTCTTATTTCTTTGCCTAAGCTTACTACTAAATTAACAACGCCACCACGCTCAACATCTCCGTTTGCAGCTGGGTTTTGGCTAACTATTTGACCGTCTGCAACTTCATCACTAAAAATTTGAGATTCAATTTCAAGTGTAAAGTCGTATATATGATTCATGCCTATTTCTCCGACCCAGTCTTCATAATAGTCCCCCACCATGTCTGGTACTTTTATATACTCAGCAGCGGATACATCGTTTAATGAATCGTCAAGGGCATCTGTAACATCGGAAATTGAAAATGTTCCAGACTGAATTACATTATATAACACAATGAACAAAACAACTGCGGTTACAGCAAAAGATGCAATCATCCAAACTGCGGGAGAAACAATTTTGTTATGTGCTGAAGACCCTTTTTTTCCTTGTGGAATATCTCTTATCGTCTTAACTTCCATAGACTCCTCAATTATTGGAGATTGTGAAGTAAGCTCAGTTTTAAGTCTTTTAAAGCTACTAGTTCTATTTTTTTGCTGAACTTGAAGGCCTGTGGCAAGCGCTAAAATCATTGGTCTTGGCATGGATTTCAGCAAGTCCTTTGGAATCATCATTTTTCCATCAGTTGCCCTATGATCAGCACCTGGTGGTAGTTCGCCTGTAAGTGCGAAGATTGTCGAAGCGCAAAATCCGTAAACATCAGTTATTTCGCTACATTCAAGCGTTCTTACATGCTGTTCATACGCCGCTGCTCCAACTACTAAATCAGGCGAGATTAAAGCGTTTATACGGCGCACAGGTTCAGTGCAAAAATCTGTAACAATAAGTTTATGATCTGCAGTTACCAAAAGCGTGTCAGGTGACAGTCCTAAATGCTTTACACCTTTACTGTGCATGGTACTTAAGGAATCAACAGCACTTAGCATAAGGTTCATAGCTTTTTGCCATTCAAGCTTACCACCATTTTTTCTTACATACTCTCGAAGCGTTGGCGCATTTACATATTCATAAACTATGTAGGCTGTGCTATTTTCCCAAAACATGTCCTTGACAGTAATAATTGAAGGGCAATCTTTAAGTGAAATAAGTCCTTTTGCCATGCTTAAGTACATATTAAAAAATTTATCAAAAACCTCACTTGCTCGCTCACGTGGGGTTATAACACCTGTTTTACTATCTCTTGTTGCAATTTTTACAGGGAAAAATTCTCTTATAGTAACTCGTGCACCATCAAGATTATCATATGCAGAATAAGTAAATCCCTCAGAATTTGATGAGGTGTTGTATCCAATTACATATCTATTTTGAAGTAAAGTATCAAATGCTAAAGCATTTTCTGGCTGGGTAGTATTTACTGAAAATTTGCAAGAAGGGCAAACATCTTCATTATTTAAAGATCCAAAGCAGTTCATGCAATACTCTATTTGTGACATATATAAAATTTGTCCTCCTAAAAAATCTAATTATTAGATTTATTTTAACACAATATTTAAAAGATAACAAGATAAAAATTAAATTAATATAAATCATTATGAGCCAGTTGATTTGTATCGCATTACTCCTAAACGCCATAATAAATAAACAGGAATTAAAAACAGTAGAGATATGATTGGTGTTAGTGCGTTTAAAATAGATTTATCCATGTCAAATAAATACAAAATAGGATAATACTGTACTAAGGCAAGTGGAATTATAAAAGTGAAAAATTTAAGTATTTCTTCACCAAAAACGGATAAAGGATATGCCCCAAATTGTCTGCCACCATCTGTGAATATATTGATAAATTCAAGTCCTTCTGTGGTGAAAAAACAGAGTGCCGCATAAAGAAGATATAATGCTGCAAAAAATGCAATACCGCAAATTATCATAAGTATAATCACCATAATTTTATCAATGCTAAAATTTATATTTGATAGTGAAATGCCTATTATAAGAAAAATTACTGCCTGTAGGCATCTGCCAAGTTTTGTAAAGTCAAATCTTGAAACAAGGGTTAAAAAAACGGCTGATTTTGGGCGAAGCAGTATTCTATCAAATTCTCCGTTTGAAATTAGGTTTGAGAACATATCAAAACCTCTTATAAAACAAATTGCAAGAGATGAGGAAATATTTATTATTGAAAATGAGAATAAAATTTGCTCAAATGTAAAACCGTTTATTGAGTTAAATCTTGAAAAGAGAAAATATATTTCCAAAAATTCAACGGCAATCAGAAAAATTTGTGATATAAATAAAATAATAAAAGAAACTTTATGTTCTATCTGTGTTCTAAAATGCATGGATAAAAATTTAAAATATAGCTTCATAATTTACCCTCCCTGCACAACAAGCTTTTTAAGAGCTTGTTTTATAAGATGCCTGCCTAAAATTTGAAGTAAAAAAATCCAAAAAATTTGCAGCAAAATAAAATAAATGGCTGTGCTTTGATTTATATTTCCTGAATACACATTAAGTGGAAAATTAACACATAAACCAAACGGCAATACCTGTGAAATGTTTTGCATAGCTGGTGGAAAAAAAGCAAGAGGCAGTATAAGACCTGAGAAAAATCCGCCTACAATCATAACAGCAAGACGTATTCCGTCCATATTGACTGTGTAAAAGCCAGAAATATAAACAAGCATATTTATACTTATAAGAAGAACTATAGCAAAGCTTAGACTTATGAAAAATAAAAACAAGGAGCTTAAAGAAGCAGGTGCGCCAAAATTATATGGCTGTGGCAGAAAAATTGCTATTAGGATTACAGGTGCAAATCTGAGTGTACCTGCCGCAATTCTTATAGCAATATCTTTTGAAAACCACATATTATATATATTTACAGGTCTTACAAGTTCAAGCGCAACATCGCCTGTTTTAATACTTTCAATAATGGTGTTATCATATCTAAAAAAGTTTAAAACGGCAAAAAATGCCTGTTGTAGCCAGATATAGCTCACAAGCTCACTTACTCCCATGGGAAATGCTAAAGGGTCACTTTTATAAAATGCTAGATACATGTTTATGTACATAAAGCCCCACACAAACTGAGTGGCAAGCCCGCCAAGTGCCGCAGCTCTATACTGTAATGAGTGGGTAAATCTTATTTTAAAAAAGGCAAAATATTTTCTTATTTCTGTCATTTCCCTACCCCCTTATACAATTTCGTATTTTTTATAAAGTTTAACAATTAATTCCTCAATAGAAATATCGCTTAAGTTGATGTCTTCAATTTCTACTTGTTTTGATAAAGTTTCAATAAATTTCGATACTTTAATAACATTTTGGTCAACAGAAAATTTACATGAATTTTTATCTTGCTCAATTAACTTTACACCTTGTATTTTACTGAAACTCCCATTTTTATAAGTAATATCAACAAGTTTATTGTTATCAACCTCATTTTTCAGAGCTTCTAAATTATTATCAAGCAATATTTTACCCTTACCAATTAAAATAACTCGTTTTGATAGTGCCTCTATGTCTTGCATGTCATGTGTAGTTAAAATTATTGTGGTTTTCTTTTCTTTATTAAGCTCTTTAATAAAATCTCTAACAGCAATTTTTGAAACGGCGTCAAGACCTATCGTAGGCTCGTCCAAAAATAAAATTTTAGGGCTGTGTAAAAATGCAGCTGAAATTTCACAACGCATTCTTTGCCCTAAACTTAACTGTCTTGTTGGGGTTTTTAATAAGTCTGATAAATTTAAAAGCTGACAAAGTTCATCTAAAGATTTTTTATATAAGCTATCATCAATTTTGTATATTTCTTTAATAAGTTCAAAGGAGTCAATTACAGGTATGTCCCACCAAAGCTGAGAGCGTTGTCCAAATACAACTCCAATATTTTTCACATATTCTTTTCGGTCTTTCCAAGGGGTGTAGCCACATATGGAACACTGACCGCTGTCAGGTGTGAGTATTCCGCTCATAATTTTTATTGTGCTGCTCTTCCCTGCTCCATTAGGTCCAATATAACCTACAATTTCACCTTCTTTAACGGAGAAATTAATGTTATTTAAAGCCTCAATGTTAGTATATTCTTTTTTTATTAAAGATTTTACGGCGTTTTTAAAACCTTTGTCACGTCTTGCAACTTTGTAGGTTTTACATATGTTTTTTACTTCTATCAATTGTGTTCCCTCCCTTTTAAAATAGAAAAATAGACCCCAAAGTAAGTTTGGGGTCTACAATAATAACACTTTAAAATTAGTTTGTCAATATATTTATTTTGCTGTAAAACTACAGCACTCTGTGTCGCTCATGGAGCTTGGTGCCTGACAGCATCCATCTACACTCACGGCTCTTGCGTGGCAACAATCACTTGAATTGTAACTGCAATTTGCCACTTTGCAAAATACCTCAGTATCTTCAACTGCATGCTTTGTAACTGCATTTTGCCCAGCTGCAGCTTTGGGATAATAAGAAGAGCAACAAGTTTGATCTTTTTTAATAGCCGCTGGACCGTCTACCTTGATGTTTGATAGTGAACATAGGCTATTTAGATTGTTTGCGCAGCTGTTAACCTGACATGTTAATTTTGTCATAAACTCAATCCTTTCAAAATAAATTGCAAAATTTAATTTTGCATATTAATTATTTTTTACAAAGAATCAAGAGTTATACCTAAAACTCTTTTAAAAGTTTTTGATTTTCTAGTTGCATATCAATGTATGTTTTTAATATTGGAGTAGAAATTTTTTCTATTTTTTCTTCTAAAACAGCAGTGTTTTCTGAAATCACATCTACAATTTTTTTGTCAATTAAATTTTCATCACACATAGAGTAAAGTATTTCTATACATTTTTTCCATGTATAAGACTCTTTATACTTTCTTGCACCTACTAAAGCGCTAGTGATATCAGATACTACAACAATTTTTTGGCTAAGAGTGAGGTCTTTATCCTCAATATGCAAAGGATAGCCACTGCCATTAAGTTTTTCATGATGGCTAACAGCAATTTTAATAATATCACTTGAAAAAGTATCTTTAAGTATTTCCTCGGTAAAACTTACATGCTTTTTCATTTCAGACATCTGATATTCATCAAATATTCCGTTATATTCCAAAATTTCGCTATCAATAGCAATTTTTCCAATATCGTGTACCAATGAGCCATAGTAAATCTTTTTAATTTCATTATCAGAAAGGCCAAGTTTTTGAGCAATAAAAACACTGATGGTAGTTGTGTTTATTGAATGTATCATTGTTACATTACTTTTAAATTCAATACTTTGAATTATCATTTGTAAATACTTTTTTGCTTCATCTTCTGAAATATGCAAAAAATCTATTTCGTCATTAAACCAAGAAATTGCGAGTTTATGCCAAGATTCACAAAAAATATTGCTTTCATTAATTGCAGTGTCAAGTGCTAATAGATATTTCTCATCACAACAGTTTGTAGCCCTCATTTTTGAAACAATATTAGCTTTTTGAACACCAGTTGCAAGTGCAATATCTGTCCTGTCTGCTGTAAAAATAATTTGAGCATACTTTGCAATAATTTCACTAACATTTATAAGCTCTTTATAAGGTGTATGATGATAAAGCAAAACTTTTGAAAATTCTTTGAGTGGAGAAAGGTACTTTAAAAATAAATAACCATAAATTGAATGAGGTGCAACGTTTTTTGTTTCAAACTCAATCATATTATCTATTTCTTCAGTCTTATAAGCTCCAATATCATGAAATAAAGACAGTAAAAACATTGTTTTTCGGTCTATGCTGTCATCATCTAAAATATCAAGCATTTTATCTGTAATATAAGCAACCCTTAAACCGTGGTCTACAAGTCTTTTATCATAATATTGTAAAGATTTTGCGCATAAAGAAATTATTTGTTGTGGATTTATAACATATGGCATGTAAATCTTACTCCTTATTTTCATAAAGCGAGTTTGCCGCCGCTTCACGTGCAATGTCAATTATACTGTAATCGTTGGATTCTTTTTTTTGTGTTGGTGGAATTTGGCTGTACACTTCACATACATGAGAGCGTGACCAAAGACCTGTGTCAAGTCTTATGGAATATCCATTACCGCTTTCACAAATCCAGTCTGTCATCTTAGCCTGAGGTAAGCCGTAAGCTGCAAGTATGGTCATAATAACTCCACCATGAGTTACAAGAACAACATCCGTCTGCCCAGTAAACATCATATTGTTTACAAGGGTTTCAAATCCTTTGCAGACTCTTTGCATAAACACAGAAAAGCTTTCGCCGTTTGGAGGTGAAACGCTGTTTCCGCCGTTTATCCACTCTATAAATCGTGGGTCCTCTTTAAGCTCGTCTGCGTTTTTGTCTTCCCAGTCGCCAAAATCACACTCTGCCATTTCAAAAATTACAGTAGGTTCGGCATCTGGATATAAAATTTTCAAACTGTCTACGCATCTTGTGGAGGGGCTTGCATAAAAATCTTTTGCATATGGGAAGTCATGCTCACTTTTTAGTTTTGCAAGCTCTTTTATACCTTCTATAGCAAGAGGTGATTCAGTTCTACCTATATATTTTGATAATAGGCTGCCCTCACAAGTGCCATGTCTTATAAGATGAATTTTATAAGTCTTCATAAATTTTTCCTTATTTTACAACTATGTTAACAAGTTTTCCAGGTACGTAAATTTCTTTTACTATACTCTTACCCTCAAGTTCTGCTATGATTTTTTCCTGTGATAAAGAAAGTGATATAACACTTTCTTTATCAGAGTCTGTTGGAATTTCAAGTTTTGTCTTAAGCTTTCCGTTTATTTGAACAACTATTTCAATTGTGGCTTCAACGCATTTTGCTTCATCATAAGTTGGCCAGTTTTCCATAGCAACTACTTTGTTTGAAAGTTTTTTAACGCTCCACATCTCCTCGGTTACATGCGGTGCGAATGGATTTAATAAAAGAGTGAATATTCTAAGCTCTTCACGTGTTATTGAGCCTTTTTTTGTTATATCATTTATAAGTGCCATTAAACTTGCTATTGCTGTGTTGAATTTTAGATGCTCGCAGTCATAGCTTACTTTTTTAATGGTTTTATGGAATGCTGTTTCAAGCTCTTTGCTGATAGTATCCTCATTTGTTAAGATATCACCAAGCGCCCAGTATCTTTCTACAAAACGTCTACAGCCTTTAATGCCCTCGGCACTCCAAGGTGCTGATTTTTCAAAGTCGCCTATAAACATCTCGTAAAGTCTAAATGTATCTGCACCGTACTCTACTACTATCTCATCAGGATTTACAACATTTCCTTTTGATTTACTCATCTTAATTCCGCCTTCGCCTAAAATCATGCCGTGGCTTGTGCGTTTTTGATAAGGCTCTGCAGTTGGAACAACACCTATATCATATAAGAATTTATGCCAAAAACGGCTGTATAGTAGGTGAAGCGTTGTGTGCTCCATTCCGCCATTATACCAGTCTATTGGTGACCAGTAATTAAGCGCTTCTTTAGATGCAAGTGCTTCTTCATTATTTGGGTCCATATATCTTAAGAAATACCAAGACGAACCTGCCCA
>CAYJJB010000012.1:11589-32396 GCA_964370405.1 uncultured Eubacteriales bacterium
GTTAACCCAATCTGTCACTTTTGAAAGTGGCGACTCGCCTGTGTCTGTAGGCTCATAAGTATCAATCATAGGTAGAGTAAGCGGAAGTTCTTTTTCATCAAGTGGCACAAATCCACAGCACTCACAGTTTACAATCGGAATAGGCTCTCCCCAGTATCTTTGTCTTGCAAAAACCCAGTCACGTAGTTTAAAGTTTACTTTTTTACTGCCTATACCATTTTCTTCTACATAAGATTTAATTTTTTCTTTAGCCTCTTCAACAGATAATCCGTTTAGTATATCAGAGTTTACCATTACACCTGTGTCGCAGTCTGTAAAGGCTTCGTTTTGAACATCGCCACCTTTTACGACTTCTATAATTGGTAAATCAAATTTCTTTGCAAACTCCCAGTCCCTTGTGTCATGTGCAGGAACCGCCATAATTGCACCTGTTCCGTAAGAAACAAGTACATAGTCTGAAATAAAAATAGGTATTTCTTTTCCTGTAAGTGGATTTATAGCGCTAACGCCATCTAGTTTAACACCTGTTTTTTCCTTTACAACTTCTGTTCTTTCAAAATCAGATTTTTTAGAAGCCATTTCTTGATAAGCTTTAACTTCATCAAGATTATTTAAGCTATCTTCCCATTTTTTTAGATAAGGATGTTCTGGAGATACTACCATATAAGTTGCTCCATAAACTGTGTCAGGTCTTGTTGTGTATACTCTTAGTACATCTCCAGAAGTAGTATTAAAATCAAGCTCTGCACCTTCTGAGCGACCTATCCAGTTTTTTTGTTGAGCTTTAACTCGTTCAGGATAATCAACAGTATCTAAATCATCAAGAAGTCTTTGTGCGTATTCTGTAATTTTTAGCATCCACTGTGATTTTTCTTTTCTTACAACTTCGCTAGAACATCTCTCGCAGAAACCATTTACTACTTCTTCATTTGCCAAAACGCATTTGCAAGAAGTACACCAGTTAACGGTCATTTCATGTTTGTAAGCAAGACCTTTTTTAAATAATTGCAAAAATATCCACTGAGTCCATTTATAGTATTTGGGATCAGTTGTGTTTATTTCACGTTCCCAGTCAAAAGACATGCCAAGAGATCTTATTTGCTTTTTAAACCTTGCAACGTTTTTCTTTGTAACTTCTACAGGGTGAATTTTATGTTTTATTGCATAGTTTTCAGTGGGAAGTCCAAAAGCATCCCAGCCTATAGGATACAGCACATTATAGCCGTCAAGTCTTCTCTTTCTTGCGACTACATCTAAAGCTGTATATGGTCTTGGATGACCTACATGAAGTCCGTCGCCTGATGGGTACGGAAATTCTATAAGTGCATAAAATTTTGGTTTTTCAGAACCATTTTTTGCATTAAAAACTTTTAATTCATCCCATTTGTCTTGCCATTTAGGTTCAACATCTCTGTGCATATATTTACTCATACTATATTTTAACTCCTTAAATTAAATCTCTTTAGTAAAATCAAATTCTACAAATTTGCCGTCACTCCAAAGTCTGTCAAGGTCATAAAACTCTCTTGCCTCTTCGGTAAATACGTGAATTACCACTGTGTGATAATCAAGCAGTATCCAACCGTTAGAGCGATAACCTTCTATTCTTGAGGGCATAATTCCTTCTGCCTTAAGTTTCATTTCAACACTATCAGATAAAGCTTGTACTTGTGTGCTGCTTGAACCTGTCGCTATAACGAAATAGTCGCCAAGCGTTGAAATTTCTTCAATATCTATTACCTTAATATCTTTTCCCAACTTGTCATCAAGTGCAAAAGCTGCAATTTTTGCCATTTTTAAAGCTTCCATTATTCTTCTCCATTCTATTTGTTTGTATTTTTTACCGCCTGGTTATACGCCTCAAAACTTTTTGGCGTAACCGCTTCTTCATTTTGTAAAAGTTCAGCAATGCTAAAGGATAAGCCATAAACCATTGCTGCATCTAAATTTTTATTTGCAAGTGCTCGCATATAATCCACACCATCATAATCTCTGTCATCTGAGATATAGTCAGCGATAAATATAACTTTTTCAAGCACGGACATATCTTTTCTGCCACTTGTATGATGTCTTATAGCATTAAAAATATCATCATCTTTAATATCTAAATTTTCATAAACATAAATGGCTCCTGCAATTTGGTGCCAAAGAGATTTAGAATTTATTTCAATATCATCAAGTATTATATCAAAGTTTAGTATTAATTTCAACTGATTATCAGCACTTTCTTCTTTCATAATGTCATGCAAAAGTCCTGCAATTTCTGCTTTTTTCTTATCCGCACCATGAATTTTTGAAAGTTCAACTGCTTTTTTTGATACATTTACAGAGTGTTTATAGCGCTTTGATGATAATTTTTCTTTTACTATTTTTTTGTAGTCACTTATATTCATCTGTCACCTGTTTTATATAAATTGTTATTTGTAATATAATCCGCAACTTTTTGTCCAACCGTATTAATTAATGTTAAATCACTTGAGCCTCTTATTTGAGTGGAAGAAACATCAAAATGGCTTATATTTAAAATCACTATAGACGCATTAAAATTATCTTCAAGATATTTTTTATACTCTTCCATTTTTAAAAGTCCGTCATCACTTCTTGGACAGGCGCAAATAGTCACATTTTTTAGTATATAATCTGCTTCAAACCATGTTTCCAAGGTGTAAAACATGTCCTCTCCGACTATAAAGTGAAAATTTGCACTCGGATACTTATTAAAAAGCTCCTTTAAGGTAAGGCTTGTAAAGCTCTTGCCTTGTCTTTTTATTTCTATGTCAGATACTTCATAGTTTCCGTTTAAATCCTCTACTGCAAGCCTGCACATATTAAGCCTATCAATTTCACTTGCAAGCTGTGTCGTACTTTTGTGCGGAGGTTTTTTTGTTGGAATGACTAATAATTTGTCTAAACATAAAGCTTTATAAAATTCTGACATTATATGAGTGTGTCCTAAATGTATGGGATTGAACGTTCCGCCACAAATTCCAATTTTCATGCAACTCTCCAAGTTTAATATCTTGATTTTTTCTCTTTTGGTAAGATTATTTTAGGCTCTTTATCGTTTTTTCTGTAAAGTATAAATTTTGAACCTATTACTTGTACGACCTCACTGTTTGTAGCCTTAGATACTTCTTGTGCAGCCTCTTTTGGCGATATAGGACAGGTTTCCACAAGTACTTTGCATTTAATTAATTCACGAGTGGTAAGTGCACCGTCTGCCTGTGTTATGATTTCTTCACTCATACCGCCTTTTCCTATCATTAAGACTGTTTCAAGTGGGTTTGCAAGAGAGCGAAGGTACGCTCTTTGTTTGCTGTTTAACATAATTTATATCTCTCTTTCTTTAAGGTAAGCCTCTAGTTTTTCTTTAAAGAGCCTTAGCGCTTTTCCTCTATGACTTACTTCATCTTTTTCTTCATCGCTCATTTGAGCAAAACTTTTTTCACCACATAAAAATATGGGGTCATAACCAAATCCGCCTTCGCCTAAAAGCTCAAAACTGATTTCACCAACACAGTTCTCTTCTGCCAAAACTTTATCTCCATTTGGAAATACACAGGCTATGGCACAGGCAAAATGAGCACCTCTATCCCCTTTTTTAACATTTTCAAGCTCTTTTAATAAAGTGGATTTTCTCGTGCCTTCAGGTGCATATCTTGCAGAGTATATACCGGGTCTGCCATCTAAAGCGTCTACACAAAGACCTGAATCATCGGCAATTGCAGGAAGACCTGTTTCTTTGCAGGCAAGCTCTGCTTTTAATAGAGCATTTTCCATAAAAGTTTTACCTGTCTCTTGGGCTTCGGTTAAATTTGCTGTAATGGCATTTATTCCCAAAGTTTTTAATATCCTGTCAAATTCTTTAATTTTATGTTTGTTATGACTTGCTATTATATAATTCATTTTTTCCTCACAATCCAAGCTCTATAGCCGCTTTTTCCCAAAGCTCACTTGGTGCTTGTCCAAGTTCGTATGTTTTAGGTTTTGCAGCCTGCATAACGTTCCACGCAAGCTTCATTGGGTAGTTTTCCCCTGTTTCAAGTGATTTTATGACAGCTTTTGACCATGTACCACCTAATTTATAAAGCCCGCTTTCGTGTATCTGATTTATCGTGTCTAATACATTATACTCTATTTCATGAAAACTGTATAGCCATTTGTTTTTGTGGCTTTTAAGTGTGATAAAACAAGGTTTTTGTGCGCCGTGGCAATGTGTGCCTATTGCACCTGTATTTAAAATGGTGGTTCGCTTACCAACAAATTCTCTTTGCAAATGCGTGTGCCCACCTATGAGATAGTTTGTTGGACATGCCCTGTCCCACAAATTCATGCGGTATTCTATGCTAAAAATCGCTTCGTTAGTCTTTAGTGGCGTGCCATGACAAAACATTATTTCAGCAGCACCTTTAAACTGAACAATTTTTGATAATGGAAGGCTTTCAAAAAACTCAAAATCTCTACCTCTTAAATTTTCATAGTTATATAAAAGAGAGCCGCCCTCACGGCCATACGTCCAGCCAGTTGGATTTTTTTTGTAATCAAGCATATAATCTTCTCTGTTGCCTCGTATGAACTCACAGTCAAAACTATCCTTAAAATCATATAAAAAATCCATTGTCTTTTGAGGATAGGCGCAGTCCGTGGTGTAGTCGCCAAGAAAAATATATTTTGTAGCACCTAAGTTTTCAGCATGTTTTATAGAGGTCTTAAGTGCAGGCAAATTACTGTGTATGTCTGATAAAACAGCTACTATCATTTATCATCCCTCTGGAAAAGTGCTTTTGCAAAGTCCTTTGCATTAAATTCTTGTAAATCATCAATTTTTTCGCCAACCCCAATAAATTTTATTGGAAGACCAAGTTCTTGATTTATGGTAAGTACAACGCCACCTTTTGCGGTACCGTCAAGTTTTGTTAAAATAATTCCTGTAACGTTTACAGCACTCATAAATTCTCTTGCTTGATTAATTGCGTTTTGCCCTGTTGCGGCATCTAGGACAAGAAGTACTTCTTTTTGTGCATCTTCGCCTAGCACTTTTTGAGTAACTCTATCAATTTTAGAAAGCTCTGCCATCAGTCCCGATTTATTGTGTAGTCTTCCGGCTGTGTCGCAAATTACAACGTCTTTTCTATTTGCTTTAGCATATTTAAGTCCGTCAAACACAACAGAACCTGGGTCTGTACCCATTTGCTGTTTTATAAGTGGAACATCTACTCTTTGTGACCAAATTTCAATTTGCTCAATTGCCGCTGCCCTAAATGTGTCGGCTGCAACTAATGCAACATCTTTACCGTCATTTTTTAATAAATTTGCAAGTTTTCCTATGCTTGTGGTTTTTCCAACTCCGTTTACACCTACCACTAAAATCAAATTAACATCGCTATCAAGGTGCAAGCTTACGTCATTATCAAGCATATTTGCAACAATTTCTTCAAGAACACCCATAACTTCATTAGGGTCTGTAATGCCACGCTCCTTTACGGTTTTACGTGCTTGTGTGCAAATTGCCTCTGCAGTTCTCATTGATACATCGCCCATAATGAGTAGCTCTTCAAGCTCTTCAAAAAGTTCCTCATCAATCTTTGTAAAGGAGTTTAGCATTTGTGTGATTTGACCGCTAATACTCTCTCTGGTTTTCTTAAGACCTGCTTTAATCTTATCAAAAAATCCCATATTCTTAACCTCTCATATATAATTAATTACTGACTTTTCATGCCAAGTTTTGACTCTACTTCATGGCTTTTTAGAGATAAAATTTTTGAAATTCCATCGTCTTGCATTGTTACACCGTAAAGCATGTCGGCTGTCTCCATAGTTCCTCGTCTGTGGGTTACAACTATAAACTGCGTTTCTTTATTCATTCTTTGTAGATAAGCTGCAAAGCGACGTACATTTACATCATCAAGTGCGGCTTCAACCTCATCAAGCATACAAAATGGTGGTGGACTTACTTTCATAATCGCAAAATAAATTGAAATTGCAACAAGTGCTTTTTCACCACCTGAAAGCGCTTCAATGTTTGATACAATTTTTCCGGGAGGTTGCACTTTTATGTCTATACCAGAGTTTAGTATATCGCTCTCGTCCGAGAAAGAAAGGCTTGCCGATCCTCCGCCAAAAAGTTCTGTGAATATATGAGTAAAGTGCTTGTTAATTTCAGCAAAACGCACTGCAAATTGTTCTTGCATATGCTTTGTAAGTTCATTAATAAGTTTTATAAGTTCAAGTTTAGATTTTTCTACATCTTCAATTTGTTCATTTAAAAACTCATAGCGCTCACTGACTTCTTTAAATTCTTCAACAGCACCAACATTTACAGCACCCAGTGCCCTTATCTTGTTCTTTAGTTCTACAAGTCGTCGTTGAGCTTTTTGTAAATCTTCAACTTCTATCCCAATTTCTTCAGCCTCACGCCTTGTAAGTTCATATTCATCCCAAAGCTTTGAAATTATTGTATCATATTCTTTTTGAATATTATCGCATCTTTCTCTTAACCTTGCAATTTCAAGACCAACTCGCTCCCTCTCTAAGGATTTATCACGTTCATCTTGCCTTAGTTTTGATGAATTTTTATCAAGGTCATCTCTTTTAGCTAAAATGACACTTGCTTCTTCACGCTTTTCATTTGCAAATTTTCGCAAATTTTCGGCCTTTTCTTTTAGTTCGACAGATAAAACTTCATGCTTTTCAAGGTCTTCTTTTAAAACAACAATCTCATTTTTAAGATTATCAATAGAAGAAATTCCTTCAAGCTTTCTATTTTCAAGTGCAGTGATTGTGCTTTTAATTGACTCTTTATCCTTTTGTACAGAAAGCCCTCTAAGCTTAATTTCTTGTAAAAGATTTGAAAATTCGTCATTTTCTTTTTGCTTTACATCTCTGTCACCACTTAATTTTTCGGCTATTTCATTTGATACAGCTAAACTGCTTTCGTGTTCACTAATTATAGATGAAATTTGCTGCATTTCATCTTCTGCACTTTGAACACGCTGTAAAGCTAAATCTCTTTCTGAAGTCATAGAGCTTTTCAAAGCCTTAATGCTTTCAAATTCTCGTTCAAGACGTGTAATTTCCGCTGTAGTATGTATTTTGTCTTCGGTAATTACAGATAGTTCAGATTTTACAGTTTCAATTTGGGCACGAACCTCAGAGAGCTCTGATAAGGCATTTTTATGATCTTCTTCATAAAATTTACTTTGATTAAGTAAATTTTCTGCAAGCTCTTTTATGCGGTCTATTTCACTTTTTCGGCTTAATAGACCTGAATTTCTAGCAAGAGAACCGCCTGTAAGCGAGCCGCCAGAATTTACTACTTGGCCGTCAAGGGTTACCACTCTAAAACGATATTCTGATTTTTTAGCAATTATTACAGCACAGTTTAAGTCGCTTGCAATCACGGTTGAACCTAAAATAGAGCTTTTAATATTATTATAAACTTCTTCACATGAAACAAGGTTTGAGGCAACGCCTATAAAGCCTTCTAGCTTTTCAATATTTGAAACATTTATATGTCTGCCTTTTATAATGTTTATTGGCAAAAATGTCGCCCTACCGCTGTTTCTTTGTTTTAAAAGATTAATAGCAGATTTTGCATCTTGCTCGGTATCCACAACAATGTTTTGCATTGCAGCACCAAGAGCTGTTTCTATGGCAACAGAATATTTAGCATCAGTCTTAATAAGTCCCGTTACAGGACCGTGAACGCCCTTTAAAATGCCTCGGCCTGCTTCTTTCATGGTAGTTTTAACACTTTGCGTAAAGCCTTCAAAATTGCGCTCTAAGTCCTCTAAAAGCTTTGCACGCCTACTTTGCTCGGCATATTTTAAATTATTATCATCTAAAAGCTTTTTTGTGTCCTCGGTTTTTTTTACTTTGCTAAGGTATCGAAGTTCATAACCTTTTAACGAATTATTTATAGATAAAATTTTGTCTTCTAAATCAGTTTTGAATATCTTTGTTTTTTCTAAATCATTATTAACTTTATCAAAAGTTTTACTGTAATTTGATATATCTTCATCAAGCACCAAAAGCCTTTGCTTAATTTCGGTTACTGTTGAATTTAAAGAAGAAAATTTTACTTTTTCCTGAGAAAGAAGTTCTGTTAGCTTTGAAATGTTTAAAAGTGCTGTTTCAATCTCCTTCAAAACTGAGTCAGAATGTTTTCGTATGCCCTCAAGCTTGTCGGACATGCTCATAAATTCTTTGTTGTTTTGCTCAATTTCTAAGTTTTTTCTTTCTATATCGGCTTTGCACTGGGCAATTTGATTTTCAATATCACTGCTAAATTTAATTACAGTTTGAGTTTCGTTTTCTATACGAGTAATATTATTTCCAAGGTGAAGCATTTCATTTTGTAAAACCGAAAGCTCACCGTCGGCTCTTACCGCATCTTCATCAAATTTTGCTGCCTCTTCCCTTAGGTTTTCCATGGAAATAATTAAGTTATTTGTACTTTTGAAATTTTCTTCAATTTCACCTGTTATTTTTTCTATTTCGTCTTCAATTTCGCTATGCTGATTTTGTGAAATTGACAGTTTATTTTCTTGTTCTCTCAAAATTTTACCTGAACGATTTAAGGTTTCAACCCAAATTCCAATTTCAAGCTCTTTTTTCTCTTTGTCAAACTCAATAAACTGTATGGCTTTTTCGGACTGAATCCTCAAAGGCTCAATTCTATTTTCGAGTTCTGATAAAATGTCACGAAGCCTTATCAGATTTTCTTCAGTTTTTAATAGTCTTCTCTCAGATTCTTCTTTTCTGTATCTAAAACGAGAAATGCCTGAGGCTTCCTCAAAAATTTCACGTCTATCTTCACTTTTAGCGGACACTATGCTATCAATTTTACCTTGACCTATCATGGAGTAACCATCTCTGCCAAGTCCTGTGTCCATAAATAGTTCATTAATATCTTTAAGTCTTACAGTAGCCTTATTTATAAGGTATTCACTTTCTCCTGAGCGGTAGTATCTTCTAGTGATTGCAAGGTTATCACCATCAAAATTTAAGCTACCACCTGAATTGTCAATATTTAAGGTAACCTCTGCAAAACCTTGTGCTTTTCTTGAAGTTGTGCCTTTAAATATTACATCTTCCATTTTTGAACAACGCAAAGCTCTGGTAGACTGCTCGCCTAGTACCCAGCGCAAAGCATCACTTACATTACTTTTACCGCTTCCATTAGGTCCTACTACTGCTACCATATGTTCTTCAAATTTTAAAGTTGTCTTATCAGGAAATGTTTTAAATCCTTGTATTTCAAGTGATTTTAAAAGCATCAGTCTTGCTCCTTTATTAAATAATCGCATATATGTTTATCTTGAATAAATTCTAAATTAAAGCCAAGCTTCTCAAATTTTTCAAGATTAGATTTCTTTTGTCCCAAATACTGAGAAATTAGTTTTGGGTTTACATAAATTTTTGCTTTATTGATTTTATTATCTTGCAAAAATTTATGTATTTTCTGAAAATTAATCTCAGATTTGCAAAGTTCCATAAAAGCGGGATGATAAGCTCCGTCTACATAATCTTTTTCTAAAATGTCACTTGCATGAAGTCCTACTCTAATTACTTTTATGCCATTATCGTAAAACATGGGTAAAAGTATTCCGCAAAGTTTCACTGCACTGTCAAGCGACTGTGCTTTATACTCGCCATTTGCAACAAGTGTGTCAAGTTTTGTACCTTTAAGAACCACAGTTGGATAAATTCTTACAGTGCTGGGTTTTAAATTTATGATTTCTTTTGCTGTATATATATCAAGCTTGTCGCTTGACATATATAGACCTGTCATCATCTGAAGACCAAGCTCAAAACCCTGAGATTTAATGAGATTTGAGGCATTTATTACATCTTGTGCACTATGTCCTCTGTCATTTGCAAGCAAGACAGTGTCAGACATTGACTGCGCTCCAAGTTCTATTGCCTTCACTTTATATTTTTTTAAAATAGTTAGTATATTTTCGTCTATACAATCAGGTCTTGTTGAAATTCGTATACCTTTAAAGTTAAATTCATTTACAGCCCTAAGTCCTGCCTCTAATAGTGAAATCATATACTTTTTATCTATGGCAGTAAAACTTCCACCGAAAAATGCAATTTCAGTGTTTTCAGGCTCAATTTTTCCTTGTAAAGCACTTTGCTTTGCGGTTTCGTATACTTCGTTTGGTGTAGGTGCCTCTTGTTTTCCTGTAATTTTTTTCTGATTGCAAAAACTACAAAGACATGGGCACCCTATATGTGGTACAAATATCGAAATGTTTGAATGTTTAATATCCCATCAACTCCAAGGCAAGTCTTGCGGCTTGCTGTTCTGCTTCTTTTTTACTTTTTCCGCCACCTTTTCCAAGCACATTGCTGTTTAGTAAGACTTCAACAACAAAATGTTTACTATGGTCAGGTCCTGTGGAGCTTATAAGTTTGTAGCTCAGTTTCTCCTCAGGGTTTTGCTGAATAATTTCTTGTAAAGAAGTTTTGTAATCTTTAAAATTGTTGTTACCTGCCTTTTTTGCCGCAGGTTCAATGTATTTTATTATAAACTTTTTTGTAGTTTCCATAGAGTTTGAGTCTGAATAAATTGCCGCAATAATTGACTCGAACATATCTGCTAAAATGCTGGGTCTTGTGCTTCCGCCTGTTCGCTGCTCTCCGTAGCTCAGTCGCACAAAGGCACCTAGGTCAAGCTGTTTTGAAAATGAGCACAAGGATTTTTCACAAACTAAATTTGCCCTCATTTTTGTAAGTTGTCCCTCAGGAAGATTAACGAATTTTTGAAACAGAAATTCCGCCACTGTAAAATTAAGTATAGAGTCACCTAAAAATTCTAGTCTCTCATAACTTGGCACTTTATGCTCATTTGCATAAGAAGAGTGAGTTATTGCGGTTAAAAGCAGGTCTTTATCTTTAAATGTATAAGAAAGTTTTGCTTCAAGTGCTTTTATCTGTTTCATATTTTCTCCTTTTTAGTCTACATTTTTTGTGGATTTCACGGCGTCATTAATGTCGTGAATAACTCCTGAATCAATATATTTTTTCATAAGCATTAAAGCACTTTTTACAGTTTCTGCTTTAGCACTTCCATGAATTTTAAATACTGGTTTTGATGCACCCATAATTGGGGCACCACCATACTCATTATAATCAATTTCTTTTTTTAGGCGTTTCATGTCTTTTAATACTATAGCAGCTGCCAGTTTATTAAATAGACCATTTGTAAACACTCCCTTAATTTTTCCCATAAGCGAAAGTGCAACACCCTCAAATACTTTTAATGTGATATTGCCTGTAAAGCCGTCGCAAACTACAACATCTGCGGCGTCATATACCATATCTCTACCCTCAACGTTTCCAACAAAATTTATATGTTCATTTGCTTTTAACAGTTTAAATGCATCTTGGTAAAGTGGAGTCCCTTTATGCTCTTCTGTTCCAACATTTAAAAGGCCAACTCTTGGATTTTTTATCCCCATGACTTTTTCCATATACACACTGCCCATTATTGCAAATTGTAAGAGCATGTCGGGGCGACATTCTGTATTGGCTCCAACGTCTGATAGCATGAAAAAGCCTTTTTGCTTTGGTATAACTGAAGCAAAAGTTACACGTTTAACGCCTTTAATTCGCTTTACTATCATTGTAGTACCAACAACAAGTGCACCGCTATTACCAGCACTTGCAAAAGCATCTCCATGGCCTTGTGAAAGCATTTTCATGCCAACAGCCATAGAAGAGTCTGATTTTGCCTTTAATAAGTCTGTAGGTTCATCATGCATAGTGATTTGTTGTGATGCAGGTATTATTTCAAAAGTACTTATATCTAAATTATTATCTTTAGCACATTTTTTTATGAGATTTTCATCGCCACAAAGTGCTATCTCTATGTCTGCCGCTGCTTTTGCCAGTATACAACCTTTTATTATTTCTAAAGGAGCATTATCTCCTCCGAAAGCATCAATAATAAACTTCATAGCGTTCCTCCTCTAAATACTTTTTAAGGTCGTCAAGCGCCCTTAAAGCAAGTTCCTTATATCTTAGTTTTTTATCTCTTATTTTTACATCAAGTGCAGGTAAAACACCAAAATTTGCGCCCATGGGCTGAAAATCTTTTGAAACACTGCTTGATGCATGCAAAGATAGCGCACCTATCATAGTAGTGTTTGGAAAATATAGTGGTGTTTCGCCTTTTAATGCTCTTGCGGCATTAATTCCTGCAACAAGACCAGAGGAAGCTGACTCCATATAACCTTCTACACCTGTGATTTGTCCTGCAAAAAATAAATTTTTATTAGTCTTAAATGAATAATCAGAATTTAATAGTTTTGGTGAGTTTAAGAATGTATTTCTATGCATCACACCATATCTTAAAAATTCTGCATTTTCAAGGCCTGGTATAAGGCTAAACACTCTTTTTTGCTCAGAAAAAGTTAGATTTGTTTGAAATCCTACTAGATTATACATAGTTTTTTCAAGATTTTCTGTGCGAAGCTGAACAACTGCCCACGGTCTTCTATCTGTTCTGGGGTCTGTAAGTCCAACAGGTTTTAAAGGGCCAAAACGAAGTGTGTCAGGTCCTCTTTGTGCCATTACTTCAACAGGCATACAGCCTTCATAGACCTTAGGATTTTGCATGTCAAAATCTCTAATTTGTGCACGTTTTGCATTTATTAGTGCATCATAAAAAATCTCATATTCCTCTTTGTTCATAGGACAGTTAATGTAATCTGCGTCGCCTTTACCGTATCTCGATGCTAGAAAACATTTTGTCATGTCAAGACTATTTTCGCTAACTATTGGTGCTGCGGCATCAAAGAAACTTAGACTGCCATTACAAAGTGTTTCAATTTTTTCAGCTAACACATCTGAGGTAAGTGGGCCTGTGGCCACTATAGTAATCTCATTTTGAGGGATATCTAAAACCTCTTCATAAATTACTTCAATATTTTCATGAGCCTTAATTTTTTCTGTGACAAGTTTTGAAAAATCGTCCCTATCAACAGCAAGTGCACCGCCTGCAGGAACCCTTGTTTTGTCCGCACAGGCTACAAGTAGAGAATTTAACTGCCTCATTTCCTCTTTTAAAAGACCTGGAGCAGACTCTAACCTATCTCCTTTAAATGAGTTTGAGCATATAAGCTCTGAAAAATTTTCGCTTATATGCGCCGGAGTATATTTTTTTGGCTTCATTTCAAACAGTTTTACTTTAATTCCGGCATTTGCAATTTGCCACGCCGCCTCACAGCCTGCAAGACCTGCACCTAGCACATTAATACTATTCATTATTTTCCTTATCTTCATAACTACAGCCTTCTGTTACACAGTAAAGCCCTTTGTTTTTTCCTTTTTTCTGCATTAAAGTCTTACCGCAAACATCGCATTTTTTGTCTGACGGTGGATCCCAAGAAACAAAGTCGCATTTTGGATACTCACTGCACCCATAAAACACTCTGCCTCTTTTTGACTTTTTCTCTATTATATTTCCATCACATTTTGGGCATTTGCTACCCGTTTCATTAACTATTTTCTTAATGTTTTTACACTCAGGGTAACCTGGGCATGCGATAAATTTACCATATCGCCCAACTTTTACAACCATCATTTTTCCGCATTTATCGCAAACTATATCAGTTTGGTCTTCTTCAAGCTTAATTTTAACATCTTTTAAGTCTTCTTTAGCCTTACTAACAGTTACTTGGAATGGGTCATAAAAATCGTGCAAAGTTTTAATCCAGTCAACATCACCACTTTGTACCTTATCAAGCTCAGTTTCAACCTCAGCTGTGAATTTAACATTAACTATCTCAGGAAAACGCTCTTTCATAAGCTTTGTCATAACTATTCCAAGCTCTGTAGGTTTAAACGCCTTTGCTTCTCTTGTTACATACTCTCTTGATGTAATAGTAGATATTGTTGCAGCATAAGTTGAAGGTCTTCCTATACCATTTTCCTCAAGAGTTTTAATTAAAGACGCCTCTGTAAAACGTGGAGGTGGCTGAGTGAAGTGCTGATTGCCAAGTACACTTTTAACTTTAAGCGGCATACCTTCTGAAAGCACAGGTAGGTCTTTTTCTTTTTTCTCTTCCTCGTCTTTACCTTCTTCATAAAGTACAGTATAACCATCGAATGCAACGTTAAATCCTGATGCTTTAAAGATATACTCGCCTGCACTTATAGTTGCTTGACTGGTATTTAAGACACAGTTTGCCATTTGGCAAGCGATAAAGCGCTCCCAAATTAATTTATAAAGCCTGTATTGGTCCTTAGTAAGAGATTTCTCTGCCATTTGAGGTGTAAGAGAAATATTTGTAGGACGTATAGCCTCGTGTCCATCTTGAGCTTTTGATCTTGATTTAAATACTCTAGGGCTAGTTGGAAGATATTTATCGCCCCATTTGTTTTGTATGAAATTAACAGCTTCATTAATGGCTTCACCTGAAATTCTAAGCGAGTCAGTTCTCATATAAGTTATAAGACCCACAGCACCTTGTCCTGCAACTTCAACACCCTCATACAGCTCTTGTGCAGCTTTCATTGTTCTTCGTGCTTGAAAACCAAGTTTTCTTGAAGCTTCTTGCTGTAAAGTTGATGTTATAAAAGGTGGAGCTGGTTTTTTATTTCTTTTGCCTTTTTTAAGCTTGTCTATTATAAAGTCGGCCTCTTCTAGCTTTGCTAAAATTTCATCTGCTTGCTCTTTTGTTTCAATCTCAATTTCTCCGTCTTTATTTCCGTAAAAATTTGCAATAAAGGTTGAGGTTGTTGATTTTGGTTGCAGCTTTGCTTCAATTGTCCAGTATTCTTTTGGAACAAAGGCAAGTATAGCCTCTTCACGGTCTACAATTATTCTAACAGCAACAGACTGAACTCTACCTGCAGAAAGACCACGTCTTATAACTTTTGCAAGTAGCGGACTTAATGTGTAACCCACAAGTCTATCAAGTATTCTTCTTGCTTGTTGCGCATTAACTAAATCTATATCTATGGCTCGTGGGTTTTTCATACCCTCGTTAATTCCATTTTTTGTCATTTCATTAAAGGTTACACGTTCACAATTTTCAGGGTCTAAACCAAGAATATGTGATAAGTGCCAAGAAATTGCTTCACCCTCTCTATCAGGGTCAGTTGCAAGCAAGATTTGACTTGCATCAGATGCAGCTTCTTTAAGAGCTGTTACTACCTTTTCTTTTCCTTTAATTATGCTGTATTTTGGTTTAAAATCGTCTTTAACATCTACACTAAGTCTTGATTTAGGTAAATCTCTTATATGACCTACTGTGGCTATAACATTGTAGTCAGAGCCCAGATATTTCTTAACAGTTTTCACCTTGGTTGGTGACTCAACTATAACAAGTTTTGACATTATTTCACCCATTGACCGCTATGCGGTTTCCTTTCGCGAATTATTTTCTTATATTACTATAAATAAATTAAAATATAATTCTAAATTAGAAATATATTATTTAAGGGAGTATCTTTGACCCGAATAGGTATTTATTAAATTATAAATTTCAAGCTCGGTCACTACCGCTAAAATTTTTGATGGTCTTAAATCGGTAAGGCTTACAAGTTGAGAAATATGCATAGGCTGACTTTCTAAATAGCTTAACACATTAATTGCATCTATGGATAATTTATCCTTTATCTCTTCTTGAATATTGTTTACAGGCAAATCGTTAATTACAGATGAAGAAACTTTAGCAGTTCTTCTTTTTGTTTTAATAATATGCTCATATTCATCCAAAATATCACGTGCGCAGTTTACAGGTTTTGCACCATCTAAAATTAGAGAATTTGGCCCCTGCGCCATAATATTACCTTCATCACCTGGCACTGCAAACACATCTCTATTTTGTGCAGTTGCATGACGAACTGTTATCATAGTACCGCTTTTTTGAGAGCACTCAACTACTAAAGTGCCTTTTGAAAAACCTGACATAAGTCGGTTTCTTATAAGAAATGAACCCTTATTTACCGCTGTATTTACCGGGTATTCACTAATAAGAGCGCCACCTTTTGTTACAATTCGCTCTCTTAGCATTTGATTTTCCATAAGATATGGATAATCTATGCCACAGGCTAGTACACAGATGGTAGGAGTTGTGCCGTTTAATGCGCCTCTATGTGCTGCGGCATCAATTCCAAGTGCACCGCCACTTACAACATTGACACCAGCCGTTGAGAGTTCATAGGCTAAAGAATTTGTAAGAATTTCAGCTTGTTTTGTAGGTTTTCTTGTTCCAACTATAGTAATGCTAATACTTTCGTCAAAATCGGGAATTTCACCTTTTACATATAAAACAGCAGGTGGATTTTCAATATTCATAAGCATATCAGGGTAATACCTATTATAAGGAGTTATAATATAGTGACCAAGTTTTTCAGCATATTCAATTTCGTCACAAGCGTTTTGTGGTGAAAAATTTTTAAGCACGGCAATTTCTTTTCCGTTTATAAAGCTCATGCTTGACCAAAGACCCATGCCACCCTTGTAAAATTCTTCAAGGTTATTAAATTTTTTATAAATGTAAAATGGTTTTGGACTACCTGGACCAAAGGCTCTTTGCAGCCACATCCAGAAAATATCTGCTTCCATAATTTAATTCCATCCTATACTATTATTTTACCATTTCCCACATAATTATTGATGCTGCAGTTGATGCATTTAAAGATTCTGCCCTGCCAAACATCGGTATAGTTAGAGTGCTATCGCAAAGATTTATTGCATCAATTGATGCTCCGTTTCCCTCATTGCCTATAACAACAGCGCTGTTTTGCGGGAAATTTAAATTTGTGATTAATGTATTTGCATTTGTTACAACTGATGTGAAGATTTTATAATCATTACTTTTAAGAAAAGATACAACGTTTTGTATATTTTCGTAAAATATGATTGGAAGTCTAAACACGGCTCCCATAGTTCCTCGTACCACTTTTGGCGAGTATGGGTCACAACAGTTTTTGCAAAGTATAAGTGCTTTAATTCCAAGTGCTTCTGCGCACCTCATAATAGTTCCAAGGTTTGAAGGGTCTTGAACTTCTTCAAGTATTAGTATTTTACCACAGTTATCAAATGATATGTTTGGAATTTGGCATACACAAGAAATTCCCTGTGGATTTTTTGTACTTGACAAAAGAGAGAAAACATGGTCATCTACAATGTAAGTAAAATCAGCTTTTATAATGTCTATATAGTCCTTATATTTTTCATATGCATTTTGGGTATAAAACATAGTAGTAATTTTAACATCACTTAAATAAGCATCTCTGCAAAGTCTAGCACCTTCTATAATAAAAGTATTAGTTTCAAGTCTTTTTTGAGAGCTTTTAAGCAAAGTTGCAGCTTCTTTTATAACTTCATTTTTTCTACTTTTTATATAATTCACAGTATGTTCCCTTTTCATAAAATCAGCGCCCGAGTGAAGCTCGGGCGCAAAAATATAGCTTAAATTATAATGCTGCTTTTGCTTGTGCAACTAAACCTGCAAATGCTGTAGCGTCAGAAATAGCAATTTCTGATAGCATTTTACGATTAAGTGTAACACCTGCTTTTTTTAGCCCGTTCATAAATGTAGAATAGTTCATTCCATTTAATTTGCAAGCTGCAGAAATTCTTGTTATCCAAAGACGACGGAAATCTCTTTTTCTGTGTTTACGTCCAATATAGGCATAGTTGCCTGATTTCATAACGGCTTGTTTAGCCATTTTGAAATGTTTACTCTTTGAACCCCAATAACCTTTAGCAAGTTTCAGTATTTTTTTTCTTCTTTTACGGGTCGCAATTGCGCCTTTAATACGTGCCATTTATATTTTCCTCCGTTACTTATCTAATAATATTATGCGTATGGAAGCATTCTTTTTACAGCTGCAACATTTGTTTTGTCGGCTGTAGTTGTGCCTCTTGCATGACGTTTGCTTTTACTTGTTTTTCCATGACCGTTAAGTAGATGTCTTTTATTAGCGTGAGCACGGACCACTTTTCCTTTTTTTGTAAGTTTAAAGCGCTTTTTAGCACCGCTATGTGTTTTCATTTTTGGCATTTCAGTTTCCTCCTATCACTACACTTAAAACAACATTCTCATTACATTTAATTATTTTGAAGGTTTTGGGGCAAGGAACATAAGCATGCTTCTTCCCTCAAGTTTTGCACCTTTTTCAACATTTGCAACCTCAGCCATTGCTTCTGAAAATTCTGTCATTGTTCTAAGGCCTAGTTCTGGGTGACCCATCTCTCTACCTCTAAAACGAATGGAAACTTTAACTTTGTTACCATCTTTGATGAATTTTTTAGCTTGATTTGCCTTAGTGTTAAAGTCGTGAGTGTCGATATTTAAAGAAAGACGAATTTCTTTAACTTCAACTACCTTTTGATTTTTTCTTGCTTCTTTTTCACGTTTTGCAAGCTCGAATTTATATTTACCGTAGTTTATAATTTTGCACACAGGCGGTGTGGCTTGTGGCGCAATTTTAACTAAGTCTAAATTCTTCTCAAACGCTAAATTCATTGCTTTTTCTAAAGACATAATTCCAAGTTGTGAGCCGTCTGAATCGATAACACGAAGTTCTTTATCTCTAATCTCTTCGTTTATCTGTAGTTCTTTGTTGCTAATGTTAAGCACCTCCATAAAAATATTAGTTGTTTAAATTTTTTCAAAGCAGAAAATAAAAACGGACAGAAAATCTGCCCGTCAATCAACAAAACCATAAAGCCATAGCTTTAGTAATATTGACCGGTGTCAGATATTTTCACTGCACTGGTGAGAATCTTTTAAGATTCCGCTTTGTTTTACCAAAATATTATATAACAGCATTCTCTGTTTGTCAATAGTAAAGTTAAAAAAATTAAATAATATTTTTGTGCCATATTCCGTTTTGGAGTATAGTGCGTATAAATTTAATTTCCATTTGTTATTTAAATATTTTCCTTGACATTGATATATATTAATGCTAAGATTATCTAATGAAAATATCTTACAATAAATAAACCACCTTGTCAAATAAATTGGAGGAAAAAATGTTAAAAACAATAAGAACCGATAAAGCTTTATTTAAAATGATACTTACCATAGCGATACCTATTGCACTGCAAAACTTAATTTCAACACTTACCCAAATGCTTGATACTATAATGCTTGGAGAGCTTGGAGATATACCTCTTACGGCGTCTTCCCTTGCAAACCAGCCGTTTTTTATCTTTGCACTTTTTATTTTTGGCATGAGCGGAGGCGCATCTATTCTTACCGCCCAGTACTGGGGCAAAAAAGAACTTGAACCTATAAAAGTAGTTATTGCAACTATTTTAAGAATAGTAAGCGTTGTAGCGGTGTTACTTACAGTAGTAATATTTATTTTTCCAACGCAAATTATGTCATTGTTTTCATCAGATCCAGCGGTAATTTCGGCAGGACGAGATTATTTACTTATTGTTGCACCTATTTATGTCTTTTTTGGCATATCTTGCATACTTACCAGTCTTTTTAGAAGCATAGAGATAGTAAAAATTGCGGTAGTTGCTAATTTATCTACACTTATAGTAAATGCAAGTTTAAACTACATACTTATTTTTGGTCATTTCGGCGCACCTGAACTTGGGCTTAAAGGTGCGGCATATGCAACACTTATTGCAAGGTTTATAGAGATGTCTGTGGTGCTTATTTATGTCTTCAAAATTGATAAAAAGCTTAAATTTTCACTTAAATGCATATTTAAAAAAGATAAACTGTTAAATGCAGATTTAAAAAAATACTGCACACCAGTTGTTATTAACGAAATTATTTGGTCTATAGGAATAACCTTACAAACGGCACTTTTTGGGCATATGAGCACGACGGCTGTGTCGGCAAATACCATAATTGCTGTGGTGCAAAATTTAGCGACCCTTGTAATTTTTGGTATAGCAAATGCGACAGGCGTTATTATAGGTAAAACCATTGGTGAGGGCAAAATAGAGCTTGCAAAGCAAAGAGGTCGCACTCTCGAAATATTTGCACTTATATTGGGCGTGGCAGCCGCAGGTATTATACTCTTATTTAGAGATGTTATGGTAGACTTTTATAATGTTGAAGAAGCGACAAAAGTTTTGGCAAAAGAAATGCTTTTGGTTGCATCAATTGTAATATTCTTTGTTTCTACAACGGCAATAGCCATAGTAGGAATTTTAAGAGGTGGCGGAGATGCAAAGTATTCCCTTGTGATAGAGCTAATTGCTTTATGGGGATTTTCTGTGCCACTGGGCTACCTTGCAGGACTGGTATTCCAACTTCCAATAATAGTAGTGTTCCTACTATTTAAATCAGATGAGCTTGTAAAGGCGATACTGTGCTGGATAAGGCTTGCAGGTGATAAATGGATAAGGTCGGTAACGAGGTAGTTGATAGTTTAGAGTTGATAATTGATAGTGAAAACGGGTGGAAAATTCCACCCGTTTTTCAATTTAAATCAATTCTTGTACCGTTAATTACTAATGCCTCTACATCTCTCCAATTTACAGCTGTATTAAATACAAAATTGCTTTCGACTATTAATTTATCGGAATCAAAATACTGCATATATGAATCTGTACTAAAATTATCTCCCATTTCATAAATATGGTCATTACTGTCCTTTGAAAAATATGAGTTTAGTAACACTACAGTATTATCAGGGTATATGATTTCGATTTTATTATTCTCGTAATAATCGTTTATTTTTTCAATTTCACCGATTAGAGTAAATGTGGAGCTTGAATAAATTAATGAAGTATAATTTACTGGGTATTTGTCGCATGTATTTACAGATATTTCTTTTTGAGTAGAATTAATAGTTTGTGATAAAGGTAT
>CAYJJB010000013.1:0-8686 GCA_964370405.1 uncultured Eubacteriales bacterium
ATCTGGTTCTGGAAAAAGCCAAACAGCAATGAGTATATTAAGATTATTTGAAAAAAATCAACGAATTCACGCAGGTGAAGTTTGGTTTGATGGTCAAGAGCTATCAAGCCTTGGAATTAAAGAGATGTCTAAAATAAGAGGTAACTCTGTGTCTGTTATTTTCCAAGAACCAATGACCAGCTTAAATCCTGTTTTTACAGTAAATAAACAAATTAGTGAGGTTTTAAGACTTCACCAAGGCATGAGCAAAAAAGAGGCTAAACAAAGAAGCATTGAAATGCTTGATGCAGTTAAAATTCCTCATCCTGAGAAAATGATAAATCAATATCCACACCAATTATCAGGCGGAATGCGTCAACGTGTTATGATTGCTATGGCACTTGCATGTAAGCCAAAACTTTTAATTGCTGATGAACCTACAACAGCACTTGATGTTACTATTCAAGCACAAATTTTAAGACTTATGAATGACCTTAAAAAAGAAACTAACACATCAATCATGTTCATTACTCATGACTTAGGCGTTATAAACCAAATGGCTGATGAAGTTGCGGTTATGTACTGCGGTCAAGTTGTAGAGGTTGCACCTGTTAGCTGTATATTTAAAAATATTACAGACTCATCTCACCCATACACAGAGGCCCTTTTAGAGAGTATTCCAAGACTTAATGATAAAAACCAAACAAAACTTGAAGCAATTCCTGGTTCTGTTCCACATCCTTTGGACCTTCCTAAGGGTTGTAGATTTGCACCACGCTGTAAATATGCGACAGAAAAATGCCATAACGAAGAGCCACAGCTTACTGCTGTAAATGATGTTCAAAGTGTGCGTTGCTTCTATCCTAAGAAAGGAGTGAGAAACAGTGGCTGATAAAAAAGTACTAATACATCTTGATGATGTTAAAATGCATTTCCCTTTAAAGAAAACTGCTATTGGACAAAAAAAGCAATATGTTAAAGCGGTTGACGGAATTAGCCTTGATATTTATGAGGGCGAAACTTTTGGTCTTGTTGGTGAGTCAGGTTGCGGTAAATCGACTTTAGGTCGTGTTATCTTACAACTGTACAAGCACACAGCAGGTAATGTTATTTATGATGACAAAGACCTTCAAACTCTTTCAAAAGAAGAGTCAAGAAAACTAAGAAGCGAGCTTCAAATAGTTTTCCAAGACCCTTATGCTTCTCTTAACCCAAGACTTACAGTAGGTCAACTTATTTCAGAAGCACTTGTTGCTCACAAAATGTTTAAAAGAAACAGCCAAGAACTTGAAGACTATACAATTTCTATAATGGAAAAATGCGGTCTGCAAAAATATATGCTTCACAGATATCCTCACCAATTCTCAGGCGGTCAAAGACAACGTATCGGCATAGCTCGTGCACTTGCTTTAAACCCAAGATTTGTAGTGTGTGATGAAGCTGTATCAGCACTTGACGTTTCAATTCAATCACAAATTATCAATTTGCTTATTGATCTTAAAGAAACAAGCAATTTGACTTACCTATTTATTTCTCATGATTTAAGCGCGGTTAAGTTTATTTCTGATAGAATTGCAGTTATGTATCTTGGAAATGTTATAGAGCTTGGTTATTCAGACAGCATGTTTGATAACCCACTTCACCCATATACAGAAGCTCTTTTAGGCGCTATTCCAACAACAGAGGAAGATGCAAACAAAGAACTACAAATTATAGAGGGTGACATTCCAAGCCCAATTAACCCACCATCGGGTTGTAAATTCCGCACACGTTGTAAATATGCAACGGATAAGTGCAAAGATGAAGCTCCACCATGGGTAGAGTGGCGTCCAGATCATTTTGTGGCATGTCACTATCCACTTAAAGAGCGCACAGTACAGTAAAACACTTAAATTATAGAAGGAGTATTAAAATGGGATTATTAGATAAATATCGCCATGTTTTGCCAAAGGATAAGTCAAAAGAAGAACTTGATGAACATTTTAAAGACATGGAACTTGAAAAAGGAGATTTGTCTGCAATGTTAATTGCAGCGCTGATAACTTTCGGTCCCGTAATACTTGTAATTTCACTTATATACGTAGGTGTTGCACTACTGTTTGGTATGTAATGCTAAGTAAACTATCGCATTAAACTATTGTTTAGTGCGATAGTTTTATATAAATTTATATCGAAAGGGAAATAATATGCTTGATAAAAATCTTTGTAAAGAAATTTTAGAGGTTGCACTTGAAACGGGTGGAGATTTTGCCGAAATTTATGTTGAAAACGCAAGTACAAATTTGGTATCTTTAAGCTCTGATAAAATTGATGATGCAACATATGCAAACTCCTTTGGTGCTGGAGTACGTGTTATGTATAAGACACAAAGTGCCTATGCTTATACTTCAGGCACAAATAAAGAGGATTTAATTAAAACTGCTCGTGCAGCGGCAGCTGGAGTTAAAGGTGACTGTAATGTGCAAGTAAAAGATTTTAATGAAAAAAATTACGGAGGCACACCAAAAATTCCTGCAAGTGAAGTAGATAACCTTTACAGAATTGGAATAATGAAAAAAGCATCTTCTGCAGCTAAAAATTATGCTGATGAAATATCACAGGTAAGTGTTGCGATTAAAGATGAAGATAAAGATATCTTAGTTGCAAACAGTGATGGCATTTATGCAAAAGATAGAAGAGTTTACACAAGAATTATTATTGCAGCGGTTGCCACAAAAGATAATGAAGCTCAAACAGGTAGAGTATCACCTGGATTTGGAACGGGATATGAGTGTTTTGACAGCATAGATGTAGAAGACTTAGGAAAAGAAGCGGCAAAAACTGCTGTGACTATGCTTTATGCAAAAGAATGCCCGGCTGGTGTATTTCCGGTGGTAATAGACGGTGGCTTTGGTGGAGTAATTTTCCACGAAGCATGCGGACACTCGCTTGAGGCAACAGCGGTTGCAAAAGGAAATAGTGAGTTTTGCGGAAAATTAGGAGAAAAAATTGCAGCTGACTGTGTAAGTGCTGTAGATGATGGAACAATGGAAGGCGAGTGGGGAAGCGTTGGAATGGATGACGAAGGCAATCCCACAAGAAATAGAGTTTTGATTGAAAATGGTGTTTTAAAAAGCTATATGATAGATAAACTAGGTGCAAGACGAATGAACTGCGAGCACACAGCAAGTAGTAGACGTCAAGACTATACCTATGCACCAACTTCAAGAATGACCAACACATTTATTTGTGAGGGAAAAGATGATAATGAAGAAATGATTAAGACTATGGGTACAGGTCTTTATGCAAAATCAATGGGTGGAGGCAGCGTAAACCCGCTTACAGGCGAGTTTAATTTTTCTGTATCAGAAGCCTACTGGGTTAAAGACGGAAACGTAGAGTGCGCTGTAAGAGGAGCAACTCTTATAGGAAAAGGTGCCGATGTTTTAATGAAAATTGATAGAGTGGGCACAGAGATGTCTATGGCAGCAGGTGTGTGCGGTTCGCTTTCTGGTGGAGTGCCGACAAATGTAGGTCAACCAAGAATTAGAGTTACATCAATGACGGTAGGCGGAAAGGGGAGTATGATTTAATGAATTATCTTGAATTTAAAAAATCAGTATTTGACATAAGTTTGGAAATGGGATGTGAAGCGGCAGAGCTTTACAAAACAGATGAAGAGAGCTTTTCAGTAGATATACTTGAAAAAGAGATAGATTCTTACAGTGTAAGCTCTTCAGGCGGTGTGAATTTAAGGGTAGTGTTGGGCGGAAAAAACGGTTTTGCCTACACCCAACAGTACACAGATCCCAGAAGTTTGGTAGAGCGTGCAGTGGATAACGCAAGGGTAATTGAAAATGAGGACGAAAGACCACTTCAAGGACCTTGTGAATACCAAGAAATAGAAAATCCTAAATCGCCTGCAAAAGATATGAGCGAGAAAGAGCTTATAGAAATGGCGCTAAAGCTTGAAGAGGCAGCGAGAAATGCTGATGAAAGATTTGAAAGAGTTACTAGAAGTACTGTTGCAAAACAAAAGACAAAGATAGAGCTTTCTAATACTTTAGGGCTTGATGCAAAATTTGAAAAAGATAGCTGTGCCACTGTGTTAGGAATTGTCTTAAAACAAGGTGAAGAGATTGAAAACGGATATGCTGTAAGATATTATGATGAATTTGAGGATATAAAAGCTGTGGTTGATGAAGCTGTTGCATATACAGCCTCAAAATTTAATGCAAGCCCTGTAAAGTCTGGCGAATATAAGGTTATAATAAAAAATGAAGCGGCAACAAGTTTGTTTTCTGCATTTTCACCACTTTTTAGTGCAGAGCTTGCACAAAAGAAAATGTCATTGCTTGAAGGGAAAGAGGGAGAAAAAATTGCGTCTTCTTGCCTAAGTATTATAGATGACGGATTGTTTTACAAAAATCCAAGGCCATTTGACGGTGAAGGTGTACCGTCACAAACTACTACTCTTTTAGAAAATGGAGTTTTAAAAACTTTGCTTCATGACCTGAAAACTGCAAAAAAAGCAGGGGTTAAGTCCACATCAAACGGTGCAAGGGGTGGAGGCGGAGTAGGTGTAAAGTGCTCTAACTTTATAATATGTGAAGGCAATGTAAGTTTTGCTGATTTAGAAGAAACTATGCAAAACGGACTTGTAATTAACTCTGTCTCAGGTCTTCATGCAGGGCTTAGCATAATATCAGGTGATTTCTCACTTATTGCAGATGGATATTTGGTGGAAAACGGTAAAAAAGTAAAAGCTGTAAAGCAGATTACCATTGCAGGAAATTTCCTTAAATTTATGGAAGATATTGACACTATTGCAAACGACACATATTTTGACTATTTAGGAAGCTCAATGTGTGCGGCGCCAAGTTTCTTAGTATCAAAATTAATGGTGTCTGGTACTTGATATATTTTACAAATTGTGGTAATAATAGATTTATATTAATTATTTAGAAAGAAGGAAAAGTAATGAAATTTTCACAACTACCTTACAGCAGACCAGACGTTGATGTTGTTATAGCAAAAATTGATGAACTTGTAATTGAATTCAATAACGCCTCAAGCGCTAAAGAACAATATGAGATTCTTATTAAATATGAAGAGGCAAGATGCGACCTTGATACAAATGGTTCTATTGCTCATGTTAGAAATTCTGTTGATACAAAAGATGAATTTTATAAGGCAGAGATGGAGTTTTTCATCAAAAATAGGCCTGTGGTGCAAGAAAAGTCAGTTGAGATGAATAATGCAATGGTAAATTCAAAATTTAAAGAAGAGCTTAAAGAAATCATTGGTGAAGTACCGTTTATCAATGCAGAGCTTGAAGTTAAAGCTTTCTCTCCTAAAATTATGGATTTAGTTGCACAAGAAGGCAAGCTTGTACAAGAGTATAGTGATATATATGCAAACCTACAAGCAGAGTTTGATGGCAAAAAAATGCCAATTCCAATGCTTGGTCCATATAAGCAAAGCACAGATAGAGAAGTAAGAAAAAAAGCTTTTTATGCCGAAGGTAAGGCGTTTGACTCTGTGCAAAAAGAGTTTGATGAAATTTTTGATAAACTGGTAAAAAACCGTACAGCACAAGCAAAAGCTCTGGGTTATGATAACTATGTAGAACTAGGTTACATGCGCATGGGCAGAAACTGCTATAAAAAAGAGGATGTTGCAGTGTTTAAAAATCAAGTTATATCTGAAATTGTGCCTGTGGTAAAAGAAATAAGAGAAAGACAAAAAGCACGTATAGGAATAAATGATTTAAAGGCGTATGACTTGCTTTTAACATTTAAGGACGGTGCGGCAACTCCTCAAGCTACAAGTGACGAAATTATGGCAGCGGGTAGAAAAATGTATGAGGAAATGTCACCTGAAACTAAAGAATTTATAACGCTTATGTATGAAAGCGATTTATTTGATGTTTTATCAAAAGACGGTAAACGTCCTGGTGGTTACTGCACAAGTTTTAAAAAATATAAATATCCATTCATTTTTTCAAACTTTAACGGCACAGCAGGCGATGTTGACGTTTTAACTCATGAGGCAGGCCATGCCCTTGCAGGCTATAGAAATATGAGAGATTTCCCACTTGAAATGATGGCAGAGTATTCAATGGAGATAGCAGAAACTCATTCTATGGCAATGGAATTTTTAACAGCACCTTGGCATAATTTGTTCTTTAAAGAGCAAACAGCAAAATACGAGCTTTCACATGCTGAAGACGCACTAATCTTTATACCTTATGGCTGTCAAGTAGACCATTTCCAAGAAGAAATTTATAAAAATCCTGACCTTACACCTGATGAAAGACATCAAAAATGGTTAGAGGTTGAAAATAAATTTAGACCAGGTATAGACCATGAGGAAATTCCATTTTATTCAAGAGGAGCTGGTTGGCAGCGCCAACTTCACATTTATCACTACCCATTTTACTACATTGATTATTCAATGGCACAAACAATGGCTTTGCAGTTTTTTGCACTATCTTTAAAAGATTGGGACAAAGCACTTCAAATGTACTTTGACTTTGTAAAGCTTGGTGGTTCGAAAACTTTTGTTGATATAATTAAATCAACAGGTTTTGACTCACCACTTGAAGAGGGTTCTATTAAGAAAATTGTAGACGGAGTAAAAACTTGGATTGAAGAAAATCAAATATAAGAATAAATTTTTGCTATATCTATTTATTTCATTAAAGTTTTGTGTTAGAATAAATTTATAAACGTTTATTATGATTTTATGGAGGCTATATGCAAAAGATTTTTGATAAAATTATTAATAACGAAATCTTATATGCAAAACTTGAAGAGGCTCAGTTTGCCAATGCTCATGAAGTAAGTCTTGAGAATGTTGAACAGGTTTTAATTAGAAGAGGGGAAAAGCTTAGAGATTTAATTGCCCAAACCAACGGCTTAATCTTTGAGCATATTTCCCCTGTCTTAAAAAACCCTGAGAGGGAGCTTACTTTAGAAACTGCGCTTGAGTATGAAGAGTTTGCAAAAGCATTATCAGGCTATAAAGAAAATATAGATACAGGACTTGCCTTTGATATAAGAATAGCAGTTTGCAGATTTGCAAAGGCAACAGAAAATGACGCATTATATATTAGAAATGCTTTTTTTGCAGCACTTGCACTTTTTTACCTTCAACCAGAAATGTTTGAAACCGAAATGCAAGACCTTTATCACAGTGTTTCAGAATATGGGGATAGGTATGAAACTTTTGAAAGACCTGAAAGAGAGTTAATAGCTAAATCTTTTGCCAATTGCTGTATATGCTCGCATAAAGGTTTACTTGATGAGAGATATAAAAAAAGCAAAAGGGCGATGGACTTTTGGAATAACACTGCAAAGAAAATTGACCCAGATATTAACTGGGATGCATATTTCATGAATTTGAATGAAAATTATTTAGCCCACGGCTTTTCAGTAATGCGTTCAGCTTCTAGGATGGATAAGGTTACAGAGCTTGATAAAAAAAGAGTTTACGAAGCTTGTCAGAGTATAATTGCGTACACAAGCAACCACCAAAATGTTGTTACACAGGACTATAACTCTTTGCCGCTTAAAGTAAGGTATTATGATATTTTGTCAAAATATTATATTGGCCTTGAAAGCATAGAAAATTTAGTTGATTTTTTAGATAAAGAATCGCTTGGTACTGAGACGAATTATGATTATGATGCAGTGTATAAAAAAATTCATTATTCAGCCCTTTATTTATACTATGCACAGTACTGCAAGGGTCTTAATTCAGATTTAATAAAGAAGAAAAGAAAAGAAGTTATAGAGTATGTAAAAAATATTCCAAGAGATTTAAATCAGGCATATGTTGCCAGATTGATTTCAAATTTTGCGTCCGCCACAGCTGTTATTTATGATGACTTTGAACACTTAAAGCTACTGTTGTCTTTAAGTATTTGCCGCCATAAACCTACATTTGTGCATAGCGTAGTTGTTGCAAAACTTGCTACAATTATAACTGAGTACACTATAAAATATACTCCTGAAAAATTAGTTGGAATGCCAACTATAAACACTATAGACGATGTTCGTAAAAATGCAGGCGAAATTGTTAAATTTGTATGGTATGCAGGTCTTTCACATGATATAGGAAAAATTAAATATTATCATTTGATATCTTTTTATTTAAGAAGGCTTAATGATGTAGAATTTGAAATGGTGAAGGGCCACACAGAGGCAATTTGCGGATATTTTAATCTTGAATTTGAAGACGGCGTATTTAAGCAAGAATTTACCGTTGAAGATAGGGTAAACGACTTGGGTTTTATTTCTAGTGAGGAAATTTTTACATATTTAGCTCATGTTGCAATTGGCCACCACAAGGCATATGACGGTAAGTTTGGGTATCCAATGGCGTTTGATAACACACAATCAAAAGTAAAACCCATTATTGATATAATAACAATTTCAGACTGTATAGATGCAGCAAGTGATGTGGTTGGAAGAAGCTATGCAAAAGGTAAGTCACTTGAAGAACTGATTAAAGAATTTGAAATGGGTCAAGGCCATGCATACGCACCAAATATTGTCGAGCTTTTAAAAAATCATGAAGATTTAAGACAGGCAATTAAAGAAGCAATATCTAAATTTAGATACAATGTCTACTATAGCTGTTTTGCACAAGACGATATTGAAGATATGTTAATTCCACCGGATAGGATTTTTTAGATATAAAAGGGTCACGCTTTAGCGTGACC
>CAYJJB010000013.1:8786-10566 GCA_964370405.1 uncultured Eubacteriales bacterium
TCTTAATGTCTATAATTTCAAAATTCTAATTAAACTCACATAAAACTCATCACCTTCTCATATAATACTGCTAGGAGGTGTTTTATTTTGAAATATGTAAAAAAAATTAATTGGTTGGCACTTGTAATTTGCATTGCTATTCCTCTTGCAGTAGGCTTTATTTCAGGTTTTATTTCGGGCGATAGTATGGAGAGTTTTAACAGTTTAACAAAACCGCCATTTTCGCCACCCGCATGGCTGTTTCCTGTAGCTTGGAGTATCTTATACGTCTTAATGGGGATATCTTCGTATCTTGTATATACATCATCAGCTCCTGAAAATTTAAAAGAAAATGCCCTAAAAACATATGGAGCACAGCTCTTAATTAACTTTTCTTGGTCAATAATATTCTTCAATTTTTCATTATATTATGCGGCATTTATCTGGATTTTGGTGTTGATTTTTTTAGTTGGTCTTTTAATAAAGCAATGTCTTGCCATATCTAAACTTTCAGCTTATCTGCTTTTTCCATATCTTCTCTGGATATGTTTTGCCGCTTACCTAAACTTAGGAATAGCTCTAATAAATTAAAAAATGGCTTTTACAAAATTTTAGTTTTGTAAAAGCCTCATTTTTTATAATACGGTTATATCATTTGTAACTACTCTATAATAGGTAAACTGTCCTGTTGAGTATGCCTCAAACACACCTGTTATTTCTACTTCTGTGCCAGGCTCTGGTAAATCTATCTCTTTTGTAGTTATAAATTCTATACCTTGTGGACAACAACCTGTCGCATCATTTATTATCAAAAAAGTATATCCTGTTGAAATTTCGTCATAGTAGACACTGTTAAAGACTCCCTTTGCCTTTATAACTTGTCCTACATATGTTGATGGATATGACACCATGTCAAATACTTGTGAGTACACCATTGTAGCGCTCATATCGGTAAGGTCAATTTGCACATCTCCAATTTCAATGGGATCTCTATTTGTAAGATGATAAATTACGTCCTCTTCTTCCTCTTCCTCAAATTCAGGCACTATTTCTTCTTCTTCAAATAAATCTTCCTCTTCATCATATATCGGTAAATCTTGTGATGGAGCTTCTGTAGTACCGCAAGACACCGCCGCAAATACAAAAAGGAAAATCAATAAGAGAAGTACTAATTTTCTAAACATTTTTTATCTCCTTAAATCTGAAATGAGTATAAACATTTATGGTCTTAGCTTAAAGCGCTTATAAGTGAAACAAGGTTTAAGTCCATAATAGACATATATGTCACTCCGTTTTCAATTTGCTCTGCAGTGACAGACTGCATTGAGTCAAGTGTAACAATTTCGATGTCGCTGTAGTTGCTGCTGTTTATAACTGTTCTTGCCATATCTTCACTACTGTTTTCCAAAATTACAACTTTAGTAAGTGCTAATTCATTAATTTTATCGGACAAAAATACTATGGTTTCAAAACTTGCTTCTGTTTCTGCAGAACAACCTGAAAACGCTGCATAATAAGAAATATCATAATCATCTACTAAATATCTAAACGGAAATCTGTCTGCAACAAGTAAGGTGCTGTTTTCAAGTGCTGAAATTTCATTTTTAAAAATGTTATCTAAGTCACCAAGCTCTGCAATATATTTTGTCGCATTATCATCATAAGTTTGTATATTTTGTGGGTCAAGCTCTTTGATTTCATTTGCAATTTCATCACACAAAATTTGAGCATTTTTTAGAGATAGCCAAATGTGTTCATCTTCATGTCCAGATTCTTCGGCATGGTCATGCTCGTCTTCTTC
>CAYJJB010000013.1:10666-12069 GCA_964370405.1 uncultured Eubacteriales bacterium
TTCTTCGGCATGGTCATGCTCGTCTTCTTCAGCATGGTTGTGCTCATCTTCTTCAGCATGATCGTGTTCAGTTTCTTGCATGCCTTCAATGTGTTCTTCCACTTTAACATCTTCACCAAGTGCATCCATTAAGTTTATTACTTTCATGCTTTCTGTGTCTTGTGACTCCAAAACTTCTTCCACCCATGCATCAGAGTCGCCGCCGTTGTATATAAACATATCAGCTGATGAAATTTCTGCAACATCTTGAGTGGTTGCTTGATAGCTGTGAAGGTCAACTCCTGTATCAATTAATAATGAAAGTTCAATATTTTCTGAATTTTCTCCTACAATTTGCCTTACCCAGTCATAAATTGGGAAAGTAGTAGTTACTATTTTTAGAGGCTCAGCACTGCTTTGATCCTCTGATGTCACACTGCTTTCGCTGGCACTTTTGCTTTCGCCGTTTCCACTAGTTTGGTCGCAGGCTGTAAATGCAAATGAAAATAACATTACAAATGCCATTAAAACACTTAACTTCTTAAATTTTAACATGCAATATCTCCTTTTTTCTTATAGCTTAAATTTGCGAACAGTTTTTACATAACCCGTAAATCATTACCATTTGTTCATTTACCTTAAAGCCAAAATTTTCATTAGCTGTTCCAATTAAAATGTTTGAAACTTCTTTGTCTAAATGCTGAGTTTTGCTGCATTTGTCGCAGACTAAGTGAATTACCCCAGCACAGCTGTGTGGGTCAAGGTATTGATATAAAGCTTCACGGTTGGTGCTACTTGCCACTCTGCACAATAGTCCGTCTTTTTCCATAGTTGCAATATTTCTGTATATTGCACTTATGCTTATGCTCTCATCATCAAGTGCTTTATATATCTGTTTTGCTGAAAAAGACTCATGTAAATTTGCTTTAAATAAAGCAAGTAAATTCTTCCGTTGATCTGTTAAATAATTAATAAAAACCGCTCCTCTCAACAATTTGCGAAATAGTCGCAAATTCAGTATATAAAATTTTTACTGTTTTGTCAAGTTTAACTTATAGTGCTAATCTTTACTTTTGTGTGAAAATTAGTACTTAAAAATGCAGTGCCTGCAATGCTTGCCATGATAATGGTGCTGGTTTATAATATAGCCGACTTGTTTTTCGTAGGGCAAACAGGGGATCCCCTTAAAGTTGCGGCAGTGGCACTTGCCACACCTGTATTTTTAATATTTATGTCGATAGGAAACATCTTTGGAATAGGCTCAACCTCGGTAGTTTCAAGAAGTTTAGGAAAAGGTGATAGCGAATACGCAAAAAAAGTTTCAGCTTTTAGTATATGGAGCTGTGTAATAATTGGCATTTTGATGTCACTATTTATATTCATATTTATGGACCAAGTGATGGCTTTAATTGGTACTAGTGCAG
>CAYJJB010000013.1:12169-32192 GCA_964370405.1 uncultured Eubacteriales bacterium
CTATTTATATTCATATTTATGGACCAAGTGATGGCTTTAATTGGTACTAGTGCAGCCTTTATTAGGTTACTGCATTGGTGCAAGAGATTACAAGAGGTATAAATCTATACTAAGGTTTTCAATGATATTTGCATTTTCGTTAAGTGCTGTCATGACGATTTCTTGTTATTTGGGGCTTAATCCACTTGTGAGCATGTTCTTAACAGATGCCGCAGCTTACGACTATGCTGTGTCGTTTTCAAGTACTTTCCTTACAACCAGTGTTTTGTTTGGAATGTATTATGTACTTATGAATGCCCTTCAAGCCGCTGGTGCAGCAGGATTTTCGCTCATAATAAATATTAGCCGACAAGGCATAATTTATATTCCTTGTCTGTTTATCCTAGGTGCAGTACTTGGAATTAACGGACTAGTTTGGGCACAACCTGCAGCCGATGTTGGTTCGTTTGTGCTAGTGTTAGTACTTTATATTATAATGTCAAGAAAATTTGTTAAAACAAAATCTTTAACCTAAATATTTACAAATTTCACCTTGTTCTAGTTTTGAAGTTGTGATAAAATTTAAAAACTTGACTACGGGAGGAAAATATGGATACGACGATTAAAGCTAAAAAATGGAAAAGACTTAAATTATGGCAACGAATAATAATTATTTGCATTGCCGTAATTTTTGTTTTACTTATTGCATTTTTTATATGGGCGCTCAATCCTTATCGTGCAGATGAAACAGCGCTAAGTATATATGAAAAAGATTATGTGAAAACACAAAATAACATGACGTTACTCAGTTCACAAAACTCATCCGATACAGGCTTTATATTTTATCCTGGTGCAAATGTTGAGGCGAGTTCCTATTTGCCTTTGCTTGACAAAATAACAAATGAAACTGGTATGACCTGTGTTTTAATGGAAATGCCACTTGGCTTTGCTTTTTTTGATATAGATGCGGCATTGGATGCAATAAATGCATTGCCACAGATTGATAATTGGTATATAGGAGGCCACTCTTTGGGCGCATCTATGGCAAGTGATTTTGCATCAAATAATGAAGAGTTGTTTGATGGACTTATAGTTATGGGTGCATATGTGTATGGAGATTATCCTACGGAGAAATCACTTACTATTTATGGTACGTTTAATTCCTCCCTTGAAAATAAAATTGACTATACTGATAATATTGTTATAATAGAAGGTGGAAACCATGCACAGTTTGGAAATTACGGAAAGCAATTTGGCGATCCCGATGCCACAATAAGTGCAAAGAAACAGCAAGATATAACGGTAGAGGCTATAGATGAATTTATAAAAAATTAAGAGGTAGTAATGAAAAAAATAAGTTTGGTATGTTTAATAATTGTCATGACTATAATGGTGTCGGCTTGCAAAACTGAGTCAGTGTCAGTAATCAAGGTAAACTCTATAGAGGATATAGCGCAAGAACTTGTAAGTCAAAACGAAAATTTACCACAAATGCAAAAGCTCACACTATCTGATGAAGGCTTTAGCGGATATATAAAAAATTATTTTAATGATGACTATATGCCGATAAATGGCGTAGTTTATTACCCAAAAGACAGCACACAGGCAAGCGAAATAGCAGTTTTTGAGTGTGAAAGCATAGAAGATGCAGATATGGTGCAAAACGCATTTGAAGATTATAAAGAGCAAAGAGAGGGCACGTTTGCAGGCTATTCACCTGAGCAGGAAGATATAATAAAAAATAGTGCGGTAGTGGTTTTAGATAAATTAGTTGCACTAATAATTTGTGAAAATGCACAGGATGCAGAAGAACGTTTTGTTTCTATGGCTATGGGATATGAAGCCTCTGAAGTTTCGGCAGCAATTCAAAGTGAAGAACCAAGTTCAAGTGAGGAAAATTCGTCTGAAATAGAGGTATTATCAGAAGATGAATTTAATGCAGAAAATGTTGTAGCTGCATATAAAAATGGTGATGATGAAAACCTTATGCCAAAAGATAAAGAAGTGTATGACATAGTGACAAGAGCTATCGATTTGCACATTTATGACGATATGGCAGACTATGAAAAAGAGCTTGCGGTGCATAACTGGGTGATAAATAACACTCGGTACGACCCAGGTGAGCTTAGCTCTGACCCTAATGCTGTGCTAAGCCCTGAGCATGACAATCCGTATGGGACGCTTGTTTATGGTTATGCAATTTGTACTGGATACACTTCTACATTTCAGCTTTTTATGGATTTGCTTGAAATTGAGTGTATAAGCGTGGAGGGAAAATCGCATGGTGGTACAGAAGACCATGCGTGGAACATGGTAAAACTTGATGATGAGTGGTACTGTGTGGATGTGACATGGGATGATCCTGTGGGAAATGAGGACACAGATTATTTAATGCATACTTACTTTAATGTCACATCAGAATATTTAAGTATGCGTGACCATTACTGGGATGAAGAGGCATATCCTGTAGCTTATGGGACTACTTATAGCTATACTTTGCCATAAAATATGAATAAAAGCTAAAATATTGCAAAATCTATGCCAATATTTTGGCTTTTTAATTTATTGTGCTTTATGTAAACTTATGTTATAATGTATGTAGTATGAATAACTCGGCTAAAGGTGAGATGTTAAACATCTGCCTTTTTTTATGCCCTATTAAAAATTTAAGGAGAATTATGAGCAATACTACTTTTTACGAACTAAATCTTAAAGAACAAATGCAAAAAGCCATAGACAAAATGGGCTTTACAACAGCTACAGGTGTCCAAGCACAGGCAATACCTATAATACGTGAGGGCGTTGACATCTTAGCACAGTCACAAACAGGAACGGGTAAAACTATGGCGTTTTCTATTCCTGCAGCAGAAGGTATAGATAAAAGCATACACAGCGTACAAGTACTTATTCTGCTTCCCACAAGAGAGCTTGCACTGCAATGTGCTGATGAAGTTAGAAAACTTACAAAATATATGCCATATATAAAAATTGCGGAAATTTTTGGCGGTGCTGATTATAACTCGCAGTTTAGAGCGCTTAAAAAGGCAAACTTTGTTATAGGTACACCTGGACGAATTATGGACCATATGAACCGTGGCACATTAGACCTTGAAAACTTGAAAATGATAATTTTAGACGAAGCAGACGAAATGCTTAACATGGGCTTTAAAGAAGACATTGAAACCATTTTAAAAGACACTCCTAAAGAGCGTCAAACTTTATTATTTTCAGCAACTGTACCAAAAGCAATTTTGGACATAACTCATCAATTTCAAAAAAATGCAAAAAGAATTAACCTATCAGGTGGAAACACCACATTAAAAGAGATAACTCAGCTTTATGTGGATATTCCTAAGGCACAAAAAAATAATGTACTAAAGCTTTTAATGTTTTATTATAAACCTGTCCACTCCATAATTTTTGCAAACACAAAAAGCATGGTAGATGAGCTTTGCGATATGCTTTCGGACTTAGGGCTAAGTGCGAGAGGCCTTCATGGTGACATGAAACAGCGCCAAAGAACAAATGTAATGGCGGATTTTAAAAGTGGTAAAACAGAAGTTTTAATTGCAACAGACGTTGCCGCACGTGGAATAGATGTAAGCGATATAGACTATGTATTTAACTACGATATACCAAAAATGTCTGAATACTATGTGCACAGAATAGGTAGCACAGGAAGAGCTGGTAGAACCGGTACTGCAATTACTTTTTGCTGTGGCAGACAACAAGTTGCAACTGTTAAATCTCTTGCAAGAAAACTACAGTCTGAAATAACAGAAATACCTGCCCCTACAGTTGAAAGCATACAAATGAACGAGATTGAGGGAAATGTAGAAACCGTTTTAAAGATTATCAATGAAAATAAAGTAAGCCCTGCACAAAAAATGCTTGTGGACACACTTATTGGATACGGATATAGCTTAGAGCAAATTTCTTTTGCACTTTCAACTATGGCTTTTGATAAAAAGACAAGCGGCCTTGTGAATGTTGAAAAAGTGCAAAAAACTGCTTCACAAAAAGCAGAAAGAAACAGTTCTAAATCAGATGATGCTTCACGCAGTTTTGCAAGCATGGTACTTGATATAGGATCTGCATCAAGATGCAGAGCAAACCACATAGTAGGTGCTATTACAGAGCGCACAGGGATTTCATCAAGAAATATCGGAAAAATTGAAATATATGAAGACTATTCAGTAGTAGCAATACCATCTGATATGATTTATGATATTTTAGAAGATATGAAAAATATCAAAATTTGCGGAAAACCTGTAATTGCTTCTCATGTTAAAGAAGTTAAGAAGAAAAAATCTTCAGGTGAGCGAGGAGATCGCAGAAAAAGCGGCCATGGCCATGCGTCAAAATCTCGTCAACCAAAAAAAAGTAAGCCACAAGGAAGCCATTCCGGTAGCGAAAAAGATTATTCAAGACTTTCAAAAAAGAAAAAAAGAAAATAATAATTAAAGCCTGCTACAAATGATTTTTATCATTTGTAGCAGGCTTTTTGATATTAATAATTAATTGTTTGTTTGACTGCTTTCAGACAGCATATCTCGGCTTTTATATTTTAATAAAGCCTTTGGCATTGCTTCTTCGTATTTCGCTTCAAATTCAGAAACTGGTAGAGGTTTTTCATAATAGTAACCCTGTACAGCGTCACAGTTAATGAATTTTAAGAAATCTAACTGCTCTTTTGTTTCAATACCTTCTGCAACAACATACATATTTAGGCTTTGGGCAATTTTTACTATACCCTCAACAATTAAGTCGCTGCGCTCGGCATATTTTGTGTTATGGAAAAAGCTTTTATCAAGTTTTAAAGTATCAACATTTAAGTTCTTTAAAAGACCCAAAGATGAAAAACCTGCGCCAAAGTCATCAATTGAAACTCGGAAATTCAATTGTTTTAAATCTGTAAAGAGTTTTTCAAGAGATTCCTCACTGTCTATCATGGCAGATTCTGTAAGCTCTATGTCTAAATAGTCATGAGGTATATTGTACTTATCCGCAATTTTAGCAAGCGATGCCGTGTAGTTTGGATTAAATAAGTTCAGTCTTGAGCAATTTACCGATATGGGAAGATGGCCAAATCCTGAATTAATCCATTTTTTTATTACAACACAAGTAAGCTCAAACACATGTTCATCAAGCTCAACTATAAATCCGTTTTTCTCAAAAAGAGGAATAAACTTGTCTGGGAAAATCATAGATCCGTCGTCTTTAATCCATCTCACAAGCGCTTCTGCTCCAATAAGTTTACCGTCTAGCACGCTGAATTTTGGTTGCAAGAAAACTTTAAATTCATGGTTTTCCATAGCAGCTTTCATATTGTCTGTAAGTTCTGCTTCTTCAAGTAAATCGTTTTTAAAACTTTCACTATAATCAAAAATATTTTCAGATTTATTTTCCTTTGCTAGTTTATGAGCAAGATTTACTTTGCTGATGATTGCATCTACGTCATTCTCACCTTGTTCTATGCAGTATCTACCATAAATGAAAGATAATTTATGGTTTGCAAGTTGTGGCAGAAGTGGTTCAAAGTTGCTTTCATACATAGCCCGTGTATTATCAAGATTTTCCAAAAATCCATTGCTTGCAAAAAACATAAATTCATCAATGCCAGTTCTTGCAACAATTAGACTAGGTTCTTTCACTGTATCACTTACAGTTTTAAATGCAATTAAAACTCTATCACCAATTTCAAAACTGTAAACTTCATTAATAGCTTTAAAGTTTTCAACGTCAACTTTAACAATAGCAAACTTTTTATCTTTATTCTTGTTTAAGATAAATGCCATATCTTTTTTAAGTTTTGTTAAATTAGGAAGCCTTGTCAGTGGGTCAAAATTGGCAGTTTTTTCAATGGAATTTATCAAAGTAATTCTTGAATACCAAGTGTAAAAACTTAAAATAGTAAGTATTGCAAATATTATTACACCTACATATGTAATTGAGTTCATAGCAGTAATAAGTCCACCACTTACAGAACTTTCACTAATATTGAGTACTAAAGTCCATGATATGAAGTCAAGCGGAGTATAAACCACTATCCTAGCACCGTCGTTTGAATTGTAAAAAACTGCACTACTTTCTCCACTTTGCAGTATTGAATTTGTGTCAATGTCTTTTACAAAAGACGGTTGTGGAGTTGGCACAGTAAAATCAATTTGTGAGTCTGTTGTTATGATTAAATTATCGTCGCTATCATAAATATACGCATGGTCACCCTCTGCAATTAAGTCAGAGATGAGTTGATAAAATTCATCTAAAGAAACTGTTGTTATCATTACGCCGTAAATTTGATTATCTGTTACAACAGGTACGGCTATATCAATAACTGAAGATTGATTTTCACTTGAAATGTATGGAGTAGAGATGACATTTGCGTTTTTTAGTGCATTTTCGAATGTTTGATTAGAAGAAAAATCCTTTTTGTGATTTTCCTTTGAAAAACCTTGGCCATCGGGTGCAACGAAATAAAGCTCATCAAACTCTTGGGTTTGTGATTGATTATTTAAAAAATCAAGAATTGATTCATGAGTAAGTTCAGACTTTACAAGATAGTCTACAAGCAAAGTAAGATCATCTTGAGTTTCACTTATTTCACTTTCTAAGTAAAGTTCAAGTTGCGTTTGCATTTCTTCTATTTCTGAAAGTGCGTTTTTGCGAACCTCTTCCGAAAGTAAAGAGTTATATCCCAAAATAGCAATACTCATGAGGAGTATGGCAAAAATGAAAATTGCCACAGGAAATTTAATATAATTAAAAATTTTCCAAATCATAAAATTATTATCCTCTATAAAGTAAAATTAATACAATTATATCATATAAAACGACAAAATACAAACAATTTCGCAAGTTTTTATGAACAAAGTTTTATCTGTTTTAAAGTGGAATACTGTAAGAAAACATATGTCTATTTATGCTTAGTTTTAGCACAAAACAAAAGGGACTTTGACAAATAAAAATAAAATGGTAGGGGCCTTTTTATGTAAGAGCACCTACCATTTTTATCATTTTAACAGTTTTTCAATTTTTTCTATATGCTTCATTCCTAAATCATACCCGTGCCAGTAATATTTTTTTACTTTAGATACATCAGACTCAAAAGAATCAAGCTTATATTCAGGTCGTATTACCACTATATCATCAGCTGAATTTTTTTCCAAATCCTCAATAAATTTTATAGTGTCATTATACATATCATGTCTTTCTTTTAATGCTTTAGAAAGTCCTGGGAACTTTCTTTTGTAAAGTGATGCCGCAATGCTGGCAGATTTTGATTTTTCTTTAACATAGCCTTTGGGCTGAGTTAAAATTACTAAATTCTTTTTGTTATTATCTTTTATAGACTGTTTTATTGGTATGGAGTCTGACAGGCCTCCGTCAAAATACTTCTTGCCTTTAAATTCAATTGCAGGAAAATAAACAGGAATTGCACAGCTTGCACGCAAAAGTGTGCATTTTTTATCCATATTTTTGCCATCTTCGTATTGTGGTTTTCCACTTATGGCATCGGTAATTCCTATTTTTACCACACCATCAAATTTATTAAATGTATCATAATCAAAGGGGACAAGCTTGTTTGGAATTTCATCAAACACAAAATCAAGCCCAAAAATTGAACGACACTTTAAGAAATTTCTTTTTGAAAGATATCGATGATCGTTTCTGTATTTTGTTATAATTTCAAGGTTTCTTCCTTTTTGTTTTGAAACATAGGAAACACCATTTGAAATTCCTGCGGAAACGCCAATAACATAATTAATATGAACATTTTTTTCAAGAAGTGCATCCATAACCCCAGCTGAAAAAAAGCCACGCAAAGAACCACCTTCTAAAACCAATCCTGCCATAAAACCTCCGATTTGTAAATTTTATAGTAAATTATTCAAAGCTTATTTCTTTATGCGCATCAGATGAATCATAAACTGCTTGCATTATTTGAGATGTTAAAATTGCAACATCAATGTGAGAGGCAAGTTTTTCACCAGAATTTACGCAGTTTACAAAGGCATTAATTTCATTTTGGAAATGGTCAGTCATATTAAATTTAGGAGTGTACTCAACAAGTGCGCCGTTTTCTGTAGTATATACAGTAAATTCTTTACCATATTGAAGCCTAATTCCACCCTTATCACCCATGAAATCAATGTAGGCATCATTTACTCCGATATTTTGCGCCCAAGCACCGTTAAAGCTTATGACAGGGCCACCTGTTCTTATCATTCCAGTTACAGAGTCATCAACATCGTAAACACCGTCATAAGTTGGAGGGCCTGCCCACATGTCACTGTAAACATAGTCTTCCATGTCTTTTCCAAGTTTGCAGAAAGCTTCACCGGTAACGGTTTTAATTTTTGGATCACCACAGCAGTACATTACTATGTCAAGGTAATGCACACCCCAGTCAATAAGTGCGCCGCCGCCTGCTATTGCCTTTGTTGTAAACGCTCCACCAAGGCCAGGTATTGAGCGGTGCGCTCTAAAGCTTACATATACATGGTGGATATTTCCGAGTTTTCCAGCATCTATATATTCTTTAATTTTATTTACGCTGTCATTAAATCTGTTAACAACACCGATATTTAGAGTTTTTCCTGTTTCGTGTTGAACTTTTTGCATTTCAAGTGCTTCTTTATAAGTTCTTGCTGCAGGTTTTTCGCAAAGTACATCTTTACCCGCTCTTAAAAAGTCTATGCTTATTGGTGCGTGAACATTGTTTGGAGTACACACAGATACAGCTTTAACTTCTTCATCATTAAGTATATCGTGATAATCAAGCACAGCTTGTCCGCAACCGTACTTTTTAACACATTCTTCTGCACGCTCTAAGATAATGTCGCAAAAATATTTAATTTCGACATCTTTGTTATTCATGTAAGAAGGAATATGCGCAGCATTTGCTATTGTTCCGCAACCTATTACAGCTATTTTCATTTTGGCACCTCATAATTTTATTTTATTCGTATAAACGTGAGAAAATTATAGCACAGGTGCTTTTTAAATACAACAATTAATCTAAATTTTTTCCTCTGGATTTTCAACTACTCTTGCATTAATTCTTGCTTGCTTACTTGCAATTTTATTATCATACATTTTTTTATCAACTGTTTTAAAAAATTCATTATATTCTGAAAGTGTTTTGCCCAAAAATTTATCATAACCTATGGCGAGTGAATATTTATGTTCTGAATTTTTATTTAGCTTTTCTATGTAAGTTTTAACTTTTAAAATAAGCTTGTCAAGCTCGTCTTTGCTGCAATTTGTTAAAAGGGAAACAAACTCATCTCCGCCCACACGGAAAGTTTTTCCTTGTGGATTAAATGCTTCATTAAGGGCATGGTAGGAATTTCTAAGTGCGTTATCGCCTTCCATGTGACCTAAAAAGTCATTGATAAGCTTTAGGTTATTCATATCAGAAATTATGCACCAAACTTCTTTTACACTCTCTTCTTCTACAAATATGTCGTTTAATTCTTCGTAGTACGCCTTTGCATTTAAACCACCTGTCAAGATGTCAGTAAAAGAGTATTCTAAAAGCATAGTTTTCATTTTGTTTGAAACATCAGCAATTTTGCCTACTTCATCTTTTGTGTAAAGTTCATTTGGTATTTCAATTTTCATGTTACCTGTGTCTGCAATTTCAGACATGGCTTTTTCAAGCGTAATAAGGCTAGAGCTCATACTTTTTGAGAAAAAGTTGATAAATAATATTACAGCAAATATAAAAATAACATTGATTGAAACGCCTGAAATTAAAATTATTAAAACAAGCAGGTCATTATTGTCTAAAGCCTGTGTCATATAAGATTCTTCTTGTGCTAAAAAGGTGTCAATGCTTCCAAAAAATATATTAGCATTTGGGGTTACTGCTTGAAGTTCATGTAAAGCGGTGTCATAATCGCCGTTTTCTATCCAAATGTCAGCAGACTTTATCATGCCGTCTTTATATACATTTTTTTCTTCAATAATTCGGTTAAACTCTTCAAGTTGATAACCACTTAGATGCTGTGCAAAAGTATCCATTTTAAAATCAAGATCATTAAATGCTTCAATATAATCTTTATAATATTCGTACTTAACCGCATCATCACTTGCAAATAAAATATCTCTACCTAAAACACGACAGACATACATGTTTCGAATAATTTCGTTAAGACTTTCTTTATTTCTAACATTTTCGTTAATAATGTTTTCAGCCGAAATATTTACTAGTGCAACTGAAAAAAATGAAAATAAACTAATAAAGACAACGCAACAAATAACAAACCACTGTAAAGGAATAAATTTCTTTCTTATAGAGGAATTGTTAAGCCAATTTTTGAATTTTACCATAAAAATTCTACCCCGCAATATAAAATAAATTAAATGTAAGTACCGCTTGTACAAACAATATACCACACTAATAATATCACTTTAAACTCTAAAAGTCAAATTTTGCATGTACATCATAGTTATAAAATATAGGTAATATCGTTATGTTTAATATGCGTGAGTTTAAGAGGTTAATTACTCATCTGCACTTTCAACATTAACAGTGTTAATTTGAAGTGGATATGACTCCATAATTTCACCTGTGTAATAAACAACAATTTCATCACCAAGGTAGAAAGTGTCATCCGAAACAGATAAATTCACACGTACCTTATCTCCTGATAATAAAATATCCTCATTATCATTTGGTGTGACAATTGCAGTGCTGTTGTCAATTTCTTCTATAACCCCAATAAATTTGGCGGATGCATCTAAATTTGGCTCATCACTACAAGAAACAGTGATTAAAAGTATAGTGGATAAAATAATAAAATATGCAATTGTTCTTTTCATAAAAAGCTCCTTTTTAATGAGTAAAAATCTGGGGGATATTATAACAGGTAATATGAAGGTTTTCAAGTGTGTAATATGACGAAAATAGGAAATAAAATGTTATTCATATGGGTGATTTTATTAAAAAAATTAGAATATGTGTTATTTTTTTATTATATTTATATGCATTTGTTTGCATTTTGTAATAGCTTGTGATATAATCATTTTGAATGTTATAGTAGCTAATAATACATTTTTTCTTGTGAGTAAAGGGGCAATAATACTATGAGCGGTGAAAATAAATTAACCATGAAAAACGAAAAAATTAATAATTCTGGGGATGAAGTTAATTCGGCTGAAATATTAAGTGCTATGCTGGGCAGTGCGCCAATTTCATTTAATTTGTGGAATGAAAATATGGTTAATATTATGTGCAATGAGCAAATACTTAATGTGTTTAACATTAAAAATGGAGAGGAATTTCTCGATAGATTTTACGAGTTTTCTCCACTACTTCAGCCAAATGGTATGACCTCAAAAGAGATGTCAAAAATTAACTTTAGCAAAGCTCTAAGAGATGGTAAATACGTGTTTAACTGGATGCACCTAACTCCAGAGGGAAGTGAAATTCCGTGTCAAATTACGCTTATCAAGCTTGGTAATGTAAGTGAGAAACCTTATATTGTTGGGTTTATTAAAGATTTGCGTGCGGATTTTGATTATAATAGAGATAAAAGTGATTATGATTTTTACTTTACAAATAAGTTACCTAAAAATGTTTTAATGGACGAAATAGCTGAACTGTCGGATGAATGGTTTTTTTCCGTAGATTTGAGGACAAACAATTTCCATTATTATGGCAAAATATGGTTTAGTGAATTTAAAGATAATCCTATAATTACAGAAACTAAAATGCTAGAGCTTAGCTTTATGCATGAAGATGATGTTTGTGTTTACAAAGAAATGATGACAAATATTAAAGAAGGAATTTTTAAATCTTATGATATAAGATTTTTAAATGATGATAAAAGTTATCGTTATCACAAAATTACTTGCAAACTAATAAAAAACAGCGTGGGTACGCCTGTCTTTGTGGTGGGAAAAGGTATTGATGTTCACGAGCAAAAAATATTTGAAGAACGATCTCAAAAAGATTTACTTACAGATTGCTATAATAAAATAAGTGCAGAAAATATTATTGGCTCAAAACTTGCCAAAAAAAATGAGTTTTCTCATGCGTTTTTTATTGTTGACATTGATAATTTTAAAGCAATAAATGACAATTTGGGACATTACTTTGGCGACGAAGTTTTAAGAGAAATATCTGCAGGTCTTAAAAGTGCTTTTAGAGATGTTGATATTGTTGCAAGAATTGGCGGAGATGAGTTTATTATCTTTGTAGAAAATTTGTCTGATATGAAAATTATTAAGGCGAAGGCTGAAAGAATACTTGAAGTTTACAGAAAAACTTACTCAGGTGAATATAAGGACTACTCCATTTCTGGAAGCATTGGAATAGCGTTGTATCCTCAGGATGGCGCAAGCTATGTAGAGCTTTACCAAAATGCAGACAAGGCACTCAATCAGGCAAAAATACTTGGAAAAAATCAGTACATGATTTACTGCGATGATTTAAATGTTGGCACTACCAGAAGTACTACAAAAATTGAAAATGCAAACAGAATTGCAAGCTCGTTTTTTGATTATGACCTTATTTCTGCAGTATTTGATATGTTATATGAAAAAAATGGCGATAGCGACTCAATTAATATAGCGCTTAGTTATTTGTGTCAAAAATACAATGCGGATAGAAGCTATATTTTTGAAACCTTAGATGATGGACTTACGCTTAACAATACTTTTGAATATTGTAAAGAAGGTATCAGCAGTGAAATAAACAATTTGCAAGGACTTGCGTATGAATTGTTTGAAGATTTTCTTGAAAAAGCGCACAATGACATAATTTATACTAATGATTTAAGAGAAACATTAGAGCTTGACAGTGCATTTGAAATTATGGCGGGTCAGGGTATTATGTCTTTTGTTCACGCACAAATAAAGCGTGATGACAAAATGGTGTTTTTCATAGGTCTTGATGATTGCACAAAAACAAGAGTATGGACAGAAAGAGAAATTAATAGCTTGCAATATATAGGCAAATTATTATCAATAATTTTGCAAGGCACACATTTAAGAGATGAAATAAATGAACTTGCAATTAGCAACAGAAATTCAGCGGATATTTTAGATAATTCAGATAGCCTTGTTTATGTAAGTGACTTAAATACATATGATTTACTATATTTAAATGATGTAGGAAAACGCACAATAGGTGTAAAGTTTGATGAAGAGTATCTTAATAAGAAATGTTATAAAATGTTACAAGGGCAAGAGGCTCCTTGCAGTTTTTGTACAAACCATCTTATAAATGAGCAGGAATATTTAGAGTGGTCGCATTATAATGCTGCTTTAGATAAAACATTTTTACTTAAAGATAAACTCATGCAGTTTAACGGAAGACTTGCAAGGCTAGAGATTGCAACCGATATTTCAAAAATTGTAGCACTTGAACAAAGACTTACGGACAGGCTTTCTGATGAGCGGTTTTTAACAAGTTGTGTTGAAATGTTACATTCAGGCAATGAACCCAATGCTTCAATTTATTCACTACTTGAAGCTGTGGCAAGTTATTATGATGCCGAAAGAAGTTATATTTTTGAAATTTCAGATTGTAAAAAATATATAAGTAATACATATGAGTTTTGCAAACCTGGGTTTATAGCGTATAAAGAAAAGCTTCAACAGCTTCCTATAGAAGAGCTTGGCGTTTTGCTTGCAAGATGTGAGTCGCAGGAAGCGTTTTATCTAAATCTTGATGAAGTAGATGAAAACTCGCTTGAATATGAACTTATGAAAATTCAAGATCTTACTCATATTATTATAGGCGCAATTAGAATAGAGGGCAAAGAGGTCACTGGTTTTGTAGGTGTTGATAATGCAAAGAAAAACAATGGAAAATCCTCAATAATAAGAACGGTTGCAAAATTTACTGCCACTTTCCTTGATGAAACAGAGCTTGTAACAAAACTTAATAAATTAAGTTATTACGACACACTTACAGATGTAAAAAACAGGCATAGCTACAACAAGGAATTAAGCGGAATTAATAAGAGAAATGTTGATTCTTTAGGTGTTGCTTATATTGACATTGTTGGGCTAAGTTCAATAAATGATGCTAAGGGAATAATGTTTGGCGACAGCGTTTTGGTAAAATTATCAAAGATTTTGTATTCTGTTTTTAATGACAAGGTATTTCGTGTGGGTGGAGATGAATTTGTAGTTATTTCAGAAGATGTATTAGAAAATGATTTTGAGATAAATATTGAACTTGTAAAAGAAAAACTCAGAAAAGAACCAGATTTTACTACATCTATAGGCTATACATGGAATAAAAATTTTAAAAATAATTTAAGCAATCTTCAGGAGGGCGAAAATTATTTTAGGATTTTACTTGAGAATTTAGAGATGGAAATTGCCAATGGTAAATATGTTATTTATCTACAGCCACAAATGAATTTAGAATCAGGCAAAATTGAAGGTGCAGAGGCACTAGTAAGGAGGGTTGGTGCAGGCGGAATGCTTCAAGCTCCAATTTTCTTCCTACCATTTTACGAAAAAGAGGGAATTATTCCCAAAATTGATGAATTTGTTTTTGAAACAGTTTGTAAAACGCTAAAATCATGGAAAGACAAGGGTAAAACAAAACTTCCATCTATGTCAGTAAACTGTTCAAGAATGACAATTTCCGAAAACGGAATAGTTGAAAAATTCTCTCGAATTTGCGATAAATACGACGTGGAGCGCTCTAAGATTGTTATAGAAATAACTGAAACTATAAGCGGAATGGGCGAAAATGCTTTAGCACAAATAATTAAAAATTTCTCTGATGCTGGATTTTTGGTATCTCTTGATGATTTTGGAAGTGGGTATTCAAATTTAAGCTCGCTTGTTGTATCAGATTATGATGAAATTAAAGTTGATATGAAAATAATTGATGGTATACACAGAGATGAAAAGTGTGAAGCGTTAACTCAAGTGGCAATTACACTTTGTCAAAAACTAAATAATCTTGTGTCTGTTGCAGAGGGTGTTGAAAATAAACTACAACATGACATGTTATGTGAAATGGGTTGTAAAGTAGGGCAGGGTTATTATTACGCAAAACCTATGACGGTGGAAGAGTTTTCAGACGCTTATCTTGATGAGTGAAAAATATTATAATAGTCTGAATATATCTGCACTGCTTAAGACAATGAATAAAAAAACTAGCACCTTAGTCGTTTTGAACTGAGGTACTAGTTTTTTGTATTAACTTAGGGTTTTACAAGGTTTTTAAAATTTTACATTGTATTTAGTATGTTCTTAAGTGCAGAAAGTGAGCTTGAATGGCAACGCTCAACTCTTGCTTTGCAGCGTTTTGCTTCGCAATTGGCACAGGCAACTAGCTTGTGCGACACTGTATTTGTAAAAAGAATTATCATATCTGGCGACCCAAATTTGCCTCGCACATCACCTTTCATTTTTGTGAATATTTTTGCTTTGCATCCATACTGTTTGCAGGTGTCTATATATCGTCTTTCCATACATTCGTTTCCGCCAACTATTACTATGCTCATATTTATACCTCATTTTAGTTAGTTTTAGCTAACTAAAGTTTTAAATTTTAGCCGCCTTAAAGCGGATAAGTTAGTTTATACTAACTATACATCTTTGTAATGAAATTGTCAAGTGTTTTAATTTATTTAACAAAAGAATTTTTATAATTGTTTCTAAGTATTTATATGTGTTTGTGACGCAGTAATTAAAAAATCAGCAGATGTGGCTGAATTTTTTATTTTCTGCGTCACAAGTATTTGTCGTTAAAATTTTTCTGACCACTGTTTCTCTTTAAATCCTACAAGAACAAAGTCATCACCTATAAGCAAAGGGCGCTTTACAAGCATTCCGTCAGTTGAAAGCAGTTTTAGTTGCTCATCTTCGCTCATCATAGGAAGCTTGTCTTTAAGTGCCATGGATTTATAGACAAGACCGCTTGTGTTGAAGAATTTTTTAAGAGGAAAACCACTTTTCTCATAGAAGCTTTTAAGCTCCTCATAAGTAGGGTTTTCTTCTTTTATGTTTCTTTGACTGTACGAAACATTGTTGTCATCAAGCCATTTTTTAGCCTTTTGGCATGTGGTGCATTTGGGGTAGTGTATTAGTAGCATGTCTAAGTCCTCCAAAATTTAAGTTATATTTTATTCCACTGGATTTCTGATAAATTATTCTTTGCAAGAAATTCATTTGCCGCCTTAAAGTGATTAGAGCCGAAAAAGCCGCCGTGCGCAGAAAGCGGTGACGGATGAACACTTTGTAAAACAAGATGCTTTTTGTTTGTGACAAGCTTTGCCTTGCTTCTTGCATTGGCACCCCAAAGTAAAAACACCTTTGGTTTTTCGTTTTCATTTAATTTAACAATAATTTCATCTGTCAGTATCTCCCAACCTTTACCCTTGTGAGAGTTTGCCATGCCAGCTCTTACGGTAAGTGCTGTATTTAAAAGTAATACGCCTTGATTTGCCCAGCTTGTAAGCTCTCCGCATTGTGGCATTTTTACATTAAATTCACTTTCAATTTCTTTAAATATGTTTTTTAAAGATGGAGGAAGTGCCACGCCTTTTTTTACGGAAAAACTAAGTCCATGAGCTTGGTTTTCCCCATGATATGGGTCTTGGCCTAAAATTATTACCTTGCTATCATTGCAAGAAGTAAGCTTTAGAGCGCTGAATATCTCAAACATTGGCGGATAAATAATATGCGTTTTGTACTCTGTTTTTAGAAATTCTCTAAGTTTTAAGTAATAGTCCTTTTTAAATTCTTCATTTAAAATTTCATCCCAGTCATTATTAAACTTTACCATAACTTCCCCCTAATTTGCGTGATTAGCTTGCTTTTATAGTAACAGATTTTAGTGCTATAAGTCAATTATATAATTATACTATTGAAATTGCTATTTTGCACTAACAACAGTAAAAGTAGTTTTTGTGCAAAAAATATTGAAATATAAATTATATTGTTGTATACTGAATATCATTGTAAATAATAAGTCAAAAGAAAAGTAATTAAATATTGCAGTTTAACTTAGAAAGGCATAATCTGTTATGAATATTATCGTTGTTGGGGCAGGCAAAGTAGGAGCTACAATAGCTAACTATTTGTGCGAGGAGAACCATGACATCACAGTTATAGATAAAAGAGAATCTGTTTTAGAAGAACTTATGAACGAAGTCGATATTCAAGCCGTTTGCGGAGACGGCGCTATTTGTTCGGTTTTATCGGAAGCAGAGGTGGAAAAAGCATATCTTGTTATAGCTACCACGGGGTCTGACGAAATTAATTTGCTGTGCTGTATGACAGCCAGAAAAATGGGTGCAAGACACTGTATTGCACGTGTGCGAAACCCAAACTATATAAAACAAATTCCGTTTATGAGGACACAGCTCGGTCTTTCTATGATAGTAAACCCAGATTCTCAAACGGCCATAGAGATTTCCAGAACACTTAGATTTCCATCGGCGATTAAAATTGATGGATTTTCAAAAAATAGAGTAGATTTAATTGAGCTTAATGTTAATTCAAGTTCAAAACTTTTAAACCTGTCTTTGGCACAGCTGTCAAAAGTATTTAAGGTTAATATGCTTGTTTGCATCATAAAAAGAGGCGAAAAAGTAATTATCCCTAAAGGGGATATGGTGATAAGCGAGGGCGATAAAATATATGTTACGGCCTCACACGCCCACCTAAACAAGTTTTTTAAAGCCATGGGAATACTGAAAAATCCAATTAAAACGGTTATGATTATTGGAGGAGGCAGAGTGGCATTTTATCTTGCAGGACAACTAGAAGAAATAGGAATGCAGGTTAAAATAATAGAAAATAACGAAGAAACTTGCATGGCTTTAGCCGAAAAACTTCCTAAAACCACAATAATCCATGGTGACGGAACCAAGCAAGAACTCCTTTTAGAAGAGGGGATAGACACGGTAGATGCCTGCATTTCACTTACTGGTATTGATGAAGAAAATATGATTATTTCTATGTATGCAGGTACTAAAAATGTAAGAAAAATTGTTACTAAAATAAACAGAACGGCACTAATTAACCTTGCAAAAAGTCTTGGTAATGACACCATAGTATCCACAAGAGAAACTACTGCCAACACTATTTTGCAGTATATTAGGGCAAAGCAAAATACCGATGGCAACAAAATAAAAACGCTTACAAAACTTGTAGATGGCAAGGCTGAGGCATTGGAGTTTTTCGTAAGCTCCAAAACTAAATGGCTCAATATTCCACTTAAGAATTTAAAAATAAGAGATAAAGCAATTATTGCTGGAATAGTTCGCTCTAATGAAACAGTTATTCCTGGCGGTGACGATGTAATTAAGTTTAATGATAATGTCATAGTGGTGACAACTGACCGACATATTAAAGACATTGAAGATATAGTTGAAGATTTTTAGAGGCTTGAAATCCTTAAAATAAACACAGCTTAGATGGATAAAGTTAGGCTGTGTTATACCCAGTCGCATAGCGACGGAATGGAGCATCAATATGAATTATGCTGTAGTCTCAAAGACTCTCAGTAGAATAATGTTTATAGTTGCACTTTTGTTATCCTTACCCATGTTTGTATCACTCTATTATGGTGAGGGGATATTTGAGGTGTATTTAATTCCAATACTGATAATATTGGCACTGTCCACACTTTTGCAGTTTTGTTTTAAAACAAAGGCGTCTATGCACGCAAGAGAAGGATATGTAATTGTGGCACTAAGCTGGATACTGCTTTCGGCATTTGGCTGTATTCCATTTGTTTTAAGCGGTCACATACCTTCGGTGGTAGATGCGTTTTTTGAAACGGTATCAGGCTTTACAACAACGGGAAGTAGTATTTTAACAAATATAGAAGCACTGCCAAAAAGCTTGCTGTTTTGGCGCAGTTTTACACACTGGATAGGTGGAATGGGTGTGCTTGTGTTTGTGCTTGCAGTACTACCTAGTGCGCAAGGAAATGAAATGCATTTGATGAGGGCAGAGGTTCCGGGGCCTAAGGTTGGTAAGCTTGTAAGTAAAACAAGATTTACCGCAAGACTTTTATACGCTATTTATTTTGGACTTACTGTCTTAGAAATTATATGCTTAATCATTGTCGGTCAACCTCTCTTTGACAGCACCGTAAATGCTTTTGCAACAGCAGGAACAGGCGGGTTTTCTGTGCTTAATACAAGCATAGGCGGATATGCAAGCCCTGCAGTAGAGTACATTATCAGCGTTTTTATGCTTTTGTTTGGCATAAACTTTAATTTATTTTACTATTTGCTAATAAGGAAATTCTCGCTTACTCTTAAAAATGAGGAGCTCAGAAGTTATTTAATTATAATTGGAGTTGCAATTACTTTAATATTTATCAATATTTACCCACTGTATGAAAATGTTGAGCAGACATTTAGAGTAGCGTTCTTCCAAGTTTCCTCAATAATTACCACAACTGGATTTGGAACGGCAGACTTTAATACTTGGCCAGTGTTTTCGCAAGCTATATTGGTGTTATTGATGTTTATAGGAGCAAGTGCAGGCTCAACTGGCGGCGGCTTAAAGGTAAGTCGTGTGATAATTTTGTTTAAACAAGGAATGAAGGAAATTAAAAGGACACTAAGTCCACGCTCAGTTGTTGTAGTTAAAATGGATAAAAAAGCCCTTTCACCTTCGGTACTACATGGTGTTGGCGTATTTTTTGTAGTTTACATGTTTCTTATGGGCATATCCATACTTCTTTTATCGCTAGATGGATTTGATATAACAACCACAGCAACGGCCGTAATAGCCTGTATTAACAATATAGGCCCAGGTCTTGGCGAGGTAGGACCCATGGGGAATTTTGCAAACTTCAGCGATTTTGGCAAGTTGATATTAAGCTTTAATATGCTTGCAGGCAGGCTTGAAATTTTCCCAATGTTAATACTGTTTTATATTCCAACTTGGAGAAAATCGTAATATAGTAAGAGGCAAGGTTTTAGGGTGCTTACCCGAAACCTTGCCTTTTAAATTATAGTTTATCTCAATCCAAACTCATTTTTCAGCGAATTAAATCTCTCTTTTTCATGTGACTTTACTTCAAATAAAGGATTATATA